>NZ_JAGYGN010000017.1:0-134536 GCF_019947515.1 Pseudomonas sp. A-B-19 | reverse complement strand
TAGCAGTCTGACTCCACAAGCACCCACACGAATTGCTTGATTCAGTTGTTAAAGAGCGGTTGGTTAAGAGCTTTCGTCTCAACCGAGGCGCGCATTCTACAGCAGCCTCATTTGCTGTCAAGTGATTATTTTCTGAAGTTTTCCAAGTTTCCTTTTCAACTTCAACCACTTGCGCTTTCGATCTCTCGTCAGCGGGAGGCGAATTCTACAGCGTTACTCGCTGCTGTCAACACCTCTTTTTCAACTTCCTTCTGGCTTCGATGACCTGAAGCAACCCGCTGTCGAAAACTGCGTAACTCGTTGTTTACCAAGGAGTTTTCCGCTTCGACTGCGCCGGAAGTGGGGCGAATTATAGGCCTCTGGAATCTGCCGTCAACCACTATTTACGCCCTTTTGGCGGAAGAGGCCTTTTTAGCTATTAAACGCGGGATTCGACGAGCCAAAGGCGGTAACCGCAGCACTAACAGCAACGTACCTATAGAGGCATAGATCACCCACTCCTTCAGGTCGGCGCGCACAATCCAGAGCATATGCAGCAATCCAAGCCCGAGAATGACATACGCCAGGCGATGCAACTTCTTCCAGCCAACACCCAATCGTCGCTGACTGTATCGATTGGAAGTCACCGCCAATGCCAGCAAACCAAGAAAACCCAGCACCCCGACAATAATGTAAGGCCGCTTGCGCAACTCGACACCCAACTGAGACCAGTCAAAACCAAGAATGAATGCGCAGTAGCTACTGAGGTGGAGCAGCACATAGGCAAAACACCACAATCCCAACTGTCGCCGCACGGTATTCCAGCCCGCCCAACCGGTGAGTTTCTGCAAAGGCGTCAAGCTCAAGATTACGAGCAGCAGAACAAGCGCCCCCAACCCCAATCGATCAACCAGTACCTTCCCCGGATCCGGCCCGAGGACATCCTCCCAGGCCTGGTACAACCACAACAGCGGCCACACCAGCACCACGACAAAGACGCCGATACGCCAAAACGGATAGCGCATCAGTAGTTCTTCCTCAGGTCGAGCCCCGTATATAGAGAGGCGACTTCCTCTGAATAGCCGTTGAACATTTGCGTGTCGCGCACATTGGGCTTGAACAAGCCGCTGGGCAGGCGGCGCTCACGAGCCTGAGTCCACCGAGGATGGTCAACCGTGGGATTCACATTTGCATAAAAGCCATATTCATCCGCAGCAATACTCTGCCAAGTGGTTTTCGGCTGCTCGCTGACCAGACTGATGCGCACGATGGACTTGATACTCTTGAAGCCATATTTCCAGGGCACCACCAAACGCAACGGCGCACCGTTTTGATTAGGCAACTCACGCCCGTACATGCCTACCGCAAGAATCGCCAACGGGTTCATCGCTTCATCCAGACGCAACCCTTCTATATAGGGCCAGTCGATCAAGGCAAAACCGGAGCGCTGACCCGGCATGCTTTGGGGGTCCTGCAGGGTTTCGAAGCGGATGAATCTGGCTTTCGAGGTCGGCTCGACTTCCTTGAGCAGAGCCGAGAGCGGAAAACCGATCCAGGGTATGACCATCGACCAGGCTTCCACGCAGCGCAGTCGGTAGATTCGTTCCTCCAGCTGATACGGTTTCATGAAGTCCTCCAGCGCATACCGCCCAGGCTTGCCCACCTCCCCGTCCACCACCACCGACCACGGCTGCGTCTTCAGCGTGCCGGCATTGGCGGCCGGATCACCTTTGTCGGTGCCGAACTCGTAGAAGTTGTTGTAGTGAGTCGCATCCTTGAACGGCGTGATCGCCTCATCCTTGACGTTGACCGCCCCCCACTTGGTGGCCGGGAGCTTTTCGCTGAACCAGGAAGGCGCCTTGCCGGGCTCAACATCCGGGTAACGCGGATCATCGCCTGCGCTGGCCCATCGCGGCAGGCTGCCCAGAGCGAAGCCGGCAACCGTGGCACCCAGCACATTGCGTCGAGATAGATAGAGGGATTCTGGCGTGACGTCCGACTCATGGCAGTCGGACGCTTTGGAGACTTTGATCAGCATGGTTACTCCGCAGCTTTGGAGGACAGATGCACCCATAGACTGCGGAGTATGAGGGAAATTACATCACTCGGCGCTTTTGCGCCGACGAAGATGTAACAAGTACTGCACCGGGCCGGACGCTGCATAGGCGAGGAAAACCAGCAGCAGAATGCGCGGCGGATCACTGAACACCACTGCGAACACCAGCACCACGGCGAGAATCGCCACGAAAGGCACTCGCCCCTTCAGGTCCAGCTCCTTGAAGCTGTTGTACTTGATGTTGCTGACCATCAGCATGCCGGCCGCAGCAACCATCAGCGCAACCAGGAAGGACATCTTCGACCCCTGGATACCGTAATCGCTGAACGCCCAGACGATGCCCGCAACCACACCCGCCGCCGCAGGGCTGGCCAGGCCGATGAAGTAGCGCTTGTCCGCCGTACCGACTTGAGTGTTGAAACGCGCGAGACGTAGCGCCGCACCCGCGACATAAAGGAAGGCAACCATCCAGCCAACCTTGCCCATGTCACCCAGGGCCCAGCCGAAGGCCAGCAATGCCGGCGCCACACCAAAGGCAACCATGTCCGACAGCGAGTCATACTCGGCACCGAAGGCGCTCTGGGTATTGGTCATGCGCGCAACACGACCATCGAGGCCGTCGAGTACCATCGCGACGAAAATGGCGATGGCCGCAAACGCAAAGTACTTGCTCGCGTTGGCCGAGTCACCGGCACTCAGGGCCGCCTGCGCGCTCATCGAGTTGATGATGGAATAGAACCCTGCGAACAGGTTCGCAGTGGTGAACAGATTCGGCAGAAGATAGATACCACGATGCCGGACTTTACGACCTTCAGCGTCATGCCCTTCCTCGACATGCTCATCGATGGGCAGCAGGCTTTCGGCGTCAGAAGCCTGGTTTGGCTCTTCGGGGCGTTCGCTCATGGACATTACCTTGCAACGGGGTGGAAAGTCTGGACAGGTGTCTGGGACGACGGTTCGGCCGCAAACGATGCAGCTTTATACCAGAACCGGCCTCCCAAACGAAAAAACGCGGCCTGAGCCGCGTTTTTCGTACAAGGGCGTGACTTAGTTTTTAGCTTTGTCGACGATCTTGTTGGCACCGATCCACGGCATCATGGAGCGCAGTTGCTCGCCGATGATTTCGATGCCGTGAGCGGCGTTGTTACGACGCTTGGCGGTCATCGAAGGATAGCCGGTAGCGCCTTCGCTGATGAACATCTTGGCGTATTCGCCGTCCTGAATACGTTTCAGGGCGTTGCGCATGGCCTGACGGGATTCGGCGTTGATGACTTCAGGGCCAGTCACGTACTCGCCGTATTCGGCGTTGTTGGAGATCGAGTAGTTCATGTTGGCGATACCGCCTTCGTACATGAGGTCAACGATCAGCTTCAGTTCGTGCAGGCACTCGAAGTAGGCCATTTCCGGCGCGTAGCCAGCTTCGACCAGGGTTTCGAAACCGGCCTTGACCAGCTCAACGGTACCGCCACACAGAACGGCTTGTTCGCCGAACAGGTCGGTTTCGGTCTCGTCCTTGAAGGTGGTTTCGATGATGCCGGTACGACCGCCGCCAACGCCGGCAGCGTAGGACAGAGCGACGTTCTTGGCGTTGCCCGAGGCGTCCTGGTAGATCGCGATCAGGTCAGGGATACCGCCGCCCTTCACGAACTCGGAACGTACGGTGTGGCCTGGAGCCTTCGGCGCGATCATGATCACGTCGAGGTCAGCACGCGGCACAACCTGGTTGTAGTGGATCGCGAAGCCGTGGGAGAAGGCCAGGGTGGCGCCTTTCTTGATGTTCGGCTCGATTTCGTTCTTGTACAGGGAAGACTGGAATTCGTCCGGGGTCAGGATCATGACCAGGTCGGCAGCGGCAACAGCCGAAGCAACGTCGGTCACTTTCAGGCCGTGGGCTTCAGCCTTGGCAACGGTAGCCGAACCTTTACGCAGGCCGACAGTCACGTCAACGCCGGAATCTTTCAGGTTGCACGCTTGAGCGTGGCCCTGGGAACCGTAACCGATGATGGCAACTTTCTTGCCCTGGATGATCGACAGGTCGCAGTCTTTATCGTAGAAAACTTTCATGAATTTCCCCTATATCAGGCCGTTCAGGCCGTTCGCTAATTTGGTTTAGATGCTGAGTACTTTGTCGCCGCGGGCAATGCCGGTCACGCCGCTACGGACGGTTTCCAGAATCGATGCGGTGCCAATGGACTGAATGAAGCTGTCGAGCTTGTCGCTGGTACCGGTCAGTTGAACGGTATACACGCTGGCGCTGACATCGACGATCTGTCCACGGTAAATATCGGTAGTGCGCTTGATCTCGGCGCGCTGGGCGCCGGTGGCCTTGACCTTGACCAGCATCAGTTCGCGCTCGATGTGAGCACTCTCCGACAGGTCGACCAGCTTTACCACTTCGATCAGCTTGTTCAGGTTCTTGGTGATCTGCTCGATGACCTCATCGTGGCCAACAGTGGTCAGCGTCAGACGCGACAGGGTCGGGTCTTCGGTCGGGGCCACGGTCAGGCTTTCGATGTTGTAGTTGCGCTGCGAGAACAGGCCGACTACACGAGACAGAGCGCCGGGTTCGTTTTCCAGAAGCAAGGAAATAATGTGCCGCATGATTAGGTACGCTCCGTCTTGCTCAGCCACATATCGCGCATGGAGCCGTCTTTGATCTGCATCGGGTAGACGTGCTCGCTGGTATCGACCGAAATATCGATCACCACCAGGCGATCTTTCATGGCGAACGCTTCTTCCATCTTCGACTTCAAGTCTTTCGAATCGGTGATGCGCACACCAACGTGACCATAAGCCTCCGCCAGCTTGACGAAATCAGGCAGCGATTCCATGTAGGAATGAGAGTGGCGGCTGCCGTAGCTCATGTCCTGCCACTGGCGAACCATGCCCAGCACACCGTTGTTCAGGATGACGATTTTTACCGGCAAATCGTATTGCAGGCAGGTCGACAGTTCCTGAATGTTCATCTGGATGCTGCCCTCGCCCGTAACGCAGACGACCTCATCATCCGGAAAGCTCAACTTGATGCCCATGGCTGCCGGAAAACCGAAGCCCATGGTGCCCAGGCCACCGGAGTTGATCCAGCGGTTCGGTTTGTTGAACTTGTAGTACTGCGCCGCGAACATTTGATGCTGACCCACATCGGAAGCTACAAAGGCATCCCCCTTGGTCACTTCGCACAGGGTTTCGATCACGGTCTGTGGCTTGATGACGCTGCCGTCGCCCTTGTCATAAGGGAACAGGCCGCGATCACCGCGCCACTCATCAACCTGCTTCCACCAGCTGGCAACGGACTCCTTGTTCGGGGTCTCGCCGATTTCCTTGAGGATCGCGACCATTTCGGTCAGGACACTCTCGACCGGACCTACGATGGGCACATCGGCCTTGATGGTCTTGGAGATCGAAGCCGGGTCGATGTCGATGTGAATGATCTTGGCGTTCGGGCAGAACTTCGAGGCACCGTTGATGACACGGTCGTCGAAACGCGCGCCGACAGCGAGGATCACATCAGCATGGTGCATCGCCAGGTTGGCGGTGTAGCTGCCGTGCATGCCGAGCATGCCGATGAACTGACGGTCGGTGCCAGGGTAGCCACCGAGGCCCATCAGGGTATTGGTCACTGGCAGGTTGAGCATCTTCGCCAGTTCGGTCAGTGGAGCAGAACCACCGCCGAGGATCACGCCGCCGCCCGAGTACAAGACTGGGCGCTTGGCCGCCAGGAGCATTTCTGCCGCCTTGCGGATTTGACCGGAGTGACCACGAACAGCCGGGCTGTAGGAACGCAGCTTGGCTTTTTTCGGGAAGACGTATTCGAACTTCTCGGCCGGGTTGGTCATGTCTTTCGGGATATCGACAACGACCGGGCCAGGACGACCGGATTGCGCCAGGTAGAAGGCCTTCTTCATGACTTCCGGGATTTCCGACGCGTGCTTGATCATGAAGCTGTGTTTCACGATCGGCCGGGAGATACCGATCATGTCGGTTTCCTGGAATGCGTCGGTGCCAACCATGGTGCTTGGCACCTGGCCGGAAATGACCACCATCGGAATGGAGTCCATGTAGGCCGTGGCAATACCGGTGATGGCGTTTGTCGCGCCCGGCCCGGAAGTCACCAGTACCACACCGGCTTTACCGGTGGCACGGGCGTAACCGTCAGCCATATGGGTAGCCGCTTGCTCGTGACGAACCAGGATGTGGGTCACTTCCGGTTCTTTGAACAGGGCATCGTAGACATGAAGAAGAGCACCACCCGGGTACCCGTAGATATATTTGACGCCTTCGTCACGCAAAAAGCGGACGAGCATCTCACCGCCAGATAAAAGCTCCACGTTGCTCACCTCTAAAACGCCAGAATACCGCCCACGAAAAATGGAACGGGTCTTAATAGGTTTACTTCTCGGCAGAGCATGAGCGACGGTGGTCGCCGACTACGTCAGCACTGACTGAGCAAGTATTGGGATCGTCCCAAGTGTTGCGGGCCTTTCCCACCCAGCGCGAGGTAACGCGTTGCGGGTGTAACAGGTCGACGCGGATAGGCGCCTCATGATCTGCCGAGAGGGTCTGCTTCTGGCAGTCCCTGTACAGCGGACTTTGGATTCTTCTGTTTCGCCCTTCGCAAGTCAAGTCGTCTATGTGCTTTATTCTAGTAAGCACATGAGAACGCAAGAAAAAACCTGTAAACCAGCCCTGTGTTAGCTTCGATTGCGCAACTTTTGGCAAAAAATTGGCACCCGCATGCACTTACCCTGCAATAGCCGACAAAATAGAGAGAGATTGTGAACAACTGCCAGCGGACGCTGGCAGCTTCTGGCTCAGCGAGTTGCTGTGATCAACTGATCAAACTGTTTGAGCAATACCTGCAACTGCCGATCCTTGCCCTGGACATTGCGTCCGGCAAAGACCATTTCAGCCATTTCCTGAATGCCCGAAGCATTGGGTAGCGGCAAATCCTGCTCGAGGATCATCTTCATGCGCGGCAGGAAGATCCATTGCAGCCATTGCTCGAAATCCAGTGTATCGACCGAAAACGGCTCGACACTGCAAAGCGCTTCGACAGGTGGCGAGACTTCATCCCACCACCCTTGCACACGCAACTCGCGCTCGATCAACAACAGTTGATCGGCGACTTTCAGAAAGCGCGCGTCCATCACAGCGTTACCTTGGCCTTCTGGCGTGCCAATGCCGCGCCCTGGGAGTCACCCTGTTTTTCACGCGCCTGGGAGATCAGCTCCCACAAGTTGGCCTGAAGGGCCGGACGGCCATTGGCCAAGGTCAACCCACGGCGAGCGAACTGCTCGGCCTGGGCTGCGTCGCCTTGAGCCATCCGCACCTGCGCCAGACGATAAAGCACCTGCGGTTCACGCGGGGCAACACGCTGGGCGCGCTCGAGGCTGGAGGCGGCCCCGTTGAGATCACCGCTCGCCTGTTGCTGTTGAGCGGTGGTCAGCAAAGCCAACACTGGACCGTCCAGTTGCTCGTCGGCAGACAGTCCGCCCGCACTGGCCGACGGAATCCCGCTTGGCGACGACGGCATGCTGTAGCTGCCCTGATTGATCGGCGCCGCCTGGACCGGCGACGTGTCAATCGGTCCCGGCGTGATCGGACCCGGGGTAATCGGCGTAGTACTGATCGGCGTTGAAGTCGTTGCCGCGCCTGGCACCATCACCACTACCCCGCTGTCGCCTTGCGGTATTGCCTGGGTCTGCGACTGACCTTGCGCAGGGCGCTTGACGGTCGTCTGGCGGAAACCGCCATTGGCCGAGATCCGCTCACTGTTGGACACGGTGGTGCCGGAATCCACGACTGGAATCGAACCACGCTGTACGGTGGAGCAACCGCTGAGCAAAGCTACGGCGGCAACCGCTGGAATCAACCACTTGTTCACTTGAAACCCTCTTTGCTTAATTCATCCAGCCCTTGACCCAATCCATCACCGACTCAGCAGGGTTTTCACCACCGCAAGCGGCGCCAGGAGGCGGTTCGCTGCCGCGAATATACGGCATCTGCACTGCACCCGGGCAACCAGCGTCAGAACCTTGCCCGGTTCGCGAATCAACCCAGGCCTGAACGATATTATCCGGCTGCGGCATGTCCAGCGGCAACGGGTCGGCCTTGCGCATGAAACTGGTCCAGACCTGCAAGGCCCCGGTGGCGCCAGTGAACGGCGTCTTGCCGTTGTCGTCGCGACCCAGCCAGACCACCGCCAACAAGTCCTGGCTGAAGCCGGCAAACCAGCTGTCCCGCGAATCGTTACTGGTACCGGTCTTGCCCGCCAGGGTCAGGGTCCTTGGCAACACGTTATAGACCGAGCTGCCGGTACCTTCACGCATCACCCGCTGCATGGCGCTCTGGATCAGGTAAATGGAGGCCGGATCGAAACGTTGCTGAATCTGGAACGGATAACGCTTGAGCGGCTCGCCCTCGGCAGTCAGCACGCTACGAATCCCGCGCATCGGTGTATTGAAGCCGCCGTTGGCAAGAGTCTGGTACATGGTCGCCACTTCGATGGGCGTCATGCCGCCGGCCCCGAGCAACATTGACGGGAAAGCCGGGAACTCACGAGACACACCCAGGCGCTCCACCGTCTTCAGGACGTTCGGCACACCGACCGCCAAACCGAGCCGCGCGGTCGACAGGTTGTAGGAATGCGCCAGGCCTTGATAGAGGAAGACTGTACCGTGGGAGCGACGATCGTAGTTCTGCGGTTTCCAGACTTGACCGTCCGCGCCCTTGACCGAGAAGAACTCGTCCGACAGCCAACTGGTCAACGTGTACTGGCTTGGCTTCTCCAGCGCAGTCAGATACACCGCCGGCTTGATCAGCGAGCCGATCGGCCGCACAGCGTCCAGCGCCCGGTTGAACCCGGCAAAACTGGCCTGGCGACTGCCGATCATGGCCTGCACCTCACCGGTCTCCGGGTTGGTCACGACCATTGCCGCTTCGACGTCATCGGAACCCTTGCGCCCCGCCAGACGCTTGAAGGTGTCGTTGACCGACGCTTCGGCCTTCATCTGCAGGATCGGGTCGAAACTGGTGAAGATGCGCAGACCTTCTTCGGTCAAGTCTTCGTCGCGATAGTCTTGGCGCAACTGACGCTTGACCAGATCGAGGAAGCCGGGGAAAGAACTGTCCGCCAGACTGCCGCGCTTGGTCACGCCCAGCGGCATCTTCTTGGCTGCTTCAACCTGCTCGGCAGTCGCGACGCCCTGCTCTTGCAGCACATCGAGCACCAGGTTGCGCCGCTCAAGGGCACGCTCCGGATAACGACGCGGGTTATAGGCAGAAGGCCCTTTGACCATGCCCACCAGCAGTGCGACTTGATGCAGCTTGAGCTCGGCCAGCGGCTGGCTGAAGAAGAACTGGCTGGCCAGACCGAAGCCGTGCACCGCGCGCTGACCGTCCTGCCCGATAAACACCTCGTTGAGGTAAGCCTCAAGGATATCGCGCTTGTCGTAATGCACCTCAAGCAGCAGTGCCATCATCGCTTCGGTGAGTTTGCGGCTCAGGCTGCGTTCGTTGGTCAGGTAGAAGTTTTTGACCAACTGCTGAGTCAGGGTACTGCCACCCTGACGCATGTGGCCGGACGAACCGTTGACCCAGATAGCACGGGCGATCGACTTCGGCGAAACACCAAGGTGATGATAAAAATCGCGATCCTCGACCGCCACCAGCGTTTCCAGCAAGTACGGTGGCACCTGATCGATCTTGATCAGAATCCGGTCTTCGAGGTTTTTCGGGTACAGACCGCCGATCAGCAGCGGCTCCAGGCGCACCACAGACAGCTTCGAGCCTTTTGCCCCCGCCAGCTCGGCCACGTAATCACCGGAGAAACGCACCCGCACCGGTTGCGCTTGTTCCATGCCTTCATAGAACTGGAAGCCACGGGTATTCAGATCAACGGTATTGCCGTTGACCGACGCCGCACCCGGACCATTGGCCACGCTTTCACGGCGATAGCCCAGGGCATCGAGTTCGGTCAGAAAATCATCCCGGCTCAGCTTTTGTCCGACGAACAGCTCGAGCGGACGCGCGTAAACCTTGGCCGGAATGGTCCAGCGCTTGCCGGAGAACTTCTCCTGGACGATCGCGTCAAGGTAAACGGCGAATCCGGCCAGCACTACCAGGGCGACCAGACTGAGTTTAATGGCCCAGCCCAGCCACGGGCGCAGGCCCCTGGAGGGTGGTTTCTTTGGGGTGCGGGGAGTTCTAGTACGAGTCATGGCGGCGGATTATACGCACTTTATTCATCCTCAACAGGAGCGCTCCGAGGTTTGCGTCAAGCGGACTTACCGCCATAATGGCCGCCTTGATTTTCCAGACTCTGAAGGATCGCCCGTGAGCCAGTCCCTGATCGCTGCCCTGCAAAACCCTGCCCTCTACCCGCATCCTGTAGAGGGATTCCAGGTCATCGAGACCCATATTTCCTGGGTACTGCTCACCGGTCCCTATGCCTATAAAGTGAAGAAACCGGTCAATTTCGGTTTTCTCGACTTCACCAGCCTTGAGGCTCGCGAACACTTTTGCGCCGAAGAGCTCCGCCTGAACCAGCGCCTGACCGACGATTTGTACCTCCAAGTGCTGCCCGTCACCGGCAGTGCCGAGGCTCCGCAACTGGGTGGTGAAGGCCCGGCCATCGAATATGTACTGAAGATGCGCCAGTTCCCGCAAAACGGCTTGCTCAGCACCCTTCAAGCCAATGGCGAACTGACCACCGCGCACATCGACGAGATGGCCGGGCAAATCGCCCGCTTCCACCTCAGCGCACCGAAAGTGCCGGCCGGGCACGAAGCCGGCACCCCGGACAGCGTCATGGCGCCAGTGCTGCAGAACTTCGAACAGATTCGTCCGTTCCTCAGCGACAAAGCCGATCTGCTGCAACTCGACGCCCTGCAAGCCTGGGCCGAAAGCAGCTTCGAACGCCTCAAACCGTTGTTCGCCCAGCGCAAGGCCGAAGGCTTCATTCGTGAATGCCACGGTGACATCCACCTGGGTAACGCAACCGTGATCGACGGCAAGGTCGTGATCTTCGACTGCATCGAATTCAACGAACCGTTTCGCTTTACCGACGTTTATGCCGATACCGGCTTCCTGGCGATGGACCTGGAAGATCGCGGGCTGAAGTGCCTGGCGCGTCGTTTCATCAGCCAGTACCTGGAGCTGACCGGTGACTATCGCGGCCTCGAACTGCTGAACTTCTATAAAGCCTACCGCGCACTGGTTCGCGCCAAGGTTGCCCTGTTCAGCATGCCGGCCGAAGCCACTGCGGTGCAACGCGCCACGACCCTGCGCCAGTACCGCAACTACGCCAACCTAGCGGAAAGCTACAGCACCATTCCTTCACGCTTCATGGCCATTACCCACGGCGTTTCTGCCGTTGGCAAGAGCCATGTCGCCATGCGTCTGGTCGAAGCCCTGGGCGCGATCCGCCTGCGCTCCGATGTCGAGCGCAAGCGCCTGTTCGGCGAGCAAACCGTCGAAAACGAGGTACAGGCCGGCATCTATAGCGCCGACGCCAGCACGACGACCTATGCCCGCCTGCACGAAATCGCCGATGTCATTCTGCGCGCTGGCTTCCCGGTGGTGATCGACGCCACTTACCTCAAGCGTGATCAGCGTGACAGTGCCGCGAAGGTGGCCGAGGCCACGGGCGCACCCTTCCTGATCCTCGATTGCAATGCACCACAGGCCGTGATCGAGAGCTGGCTGGCCATGCGTCAGGCAGACAAAAAAGACCCGTCTGACGCTACCCTGGCCGTTATCGAAGCCCAACAAGCGAGCCGTGAAGCCCTGACACCCGCGGAAATCCTCTGCAGCAAGCGCGTCCAGACCAATGAAAGCGGGACGCTCGATACCGTTGTCGCACAAATTCGTCAACGCCTTCCGGGCCTGTAAGGAAGTTTTTCAGCCGTGAAGTCTCCGCTGGCTTCACGGCCGTCAAATAGTGGCACTATACTGGCGTCATAAAACCAACAGGTGATGCGACATGAGCCAGCCGAAACTTCTCGACACTCCGCTTTATGCCCTGCTGCACAAAGACGACATCAGAGGCTTCAACAGTGAACGCCCCAAGGATGGCCCCATCGACATGGCGGATGGAGACTTCCGAGGGCTGGACCTGCGCGAGCTGAATGCCGATGGTGTGGATTTCAGCAACGCCTACTTCCGCTCCGCCGACTTGCGCGGCATTGATTTCAGCAAAGCGAACCTGGAAGGCGCGAGCCTGGCCCACGCGCAAATCTCTGGCGCCTACTTTCCCGTGGAACTCAGCGCTGACGAAATCCTGATGTCGATGAACTTCGGCACGCGATTGCGTTATCACACTCGCTGACCAACGTCGCTGACCGACACGTCCAGCGCCCCTCGCTGCGCTGGACTGAGGGTTGCTCACCCGTAATTGCTGATTATCCCCGTCCTTTTCCTCCCGCGTTCGCGGATTTTTCACACTCTGCCAATACTCGTTTCTTAGAAGCATTTGCCTCGAAAACGAGCAAACAATCACGCGTTTCCTACTGATGGCTACACTCCTCAGAAGATTGCCCACGCTCTCCATTCGGCCATCGCAAGGAGGCTTGATGAATGATGAACTGCAACACCTGAAGAATCTTGGCAAGACGTCAGCGCAATGGCTGCATGCCGTGGGCATCCATAGCGCGTCGGACTTGCGTCGCCTCGGGGCGGTGGATGCTTATCGGGCCGTGCGCACGCGCGGTTTTCGGGCGTCCAAGGTGTTGTTGTACGCAATTGAAGGCGCCCTGATGGACGTTCACTGGAACGACATTCCCGCCGAGCGCAAGGAAGCGCTGAACAAACAACTGGAAGCCATCTCTACACGCCACAAGATTTGATCCGACAGATATTTCTGCAGCTTTGCAACCTGAAACCCAATGATTACGTGGCCTGCAGACGCAAATCCGGAAAATCGCAAAGAAATCGAAAAACAGCGGTTGACTTGGTAATGAGAATCTATATGATTATCACAACTGGTCGCGAGACTGGTCGATATTCTGAAAAGCCCTTGGTTCGGACTCTCGGATTATCTCCTCATCAGGCTAATCACGGTTATTTGACCCGGCTCTTGCCGGGTCTTTTTTTGCCTGTGGAAAATCACTGACAGGGTAAGGCGCAGCTTCCTTCAAAGGATTCCACGGGCGAGGCAGCCATTTGATAGCATTCAACCCTCAAGCTCGGAAATATCCGCTCACGAGCTGCGCAACCGAGGATAGACATGAAGTTGCTTTGCACAGGTGCCGAGCTGGTCAATGACAGCAGCCGCGGGTTCGACATCGGTGGCCAAAAGTTTTTTGCGGTGCGCCGTAGCGGACAGGTTTATGTCTACATCAATCGCTGCCCGCACCGGGGCGTTGCCCTTGAGTGGCATCCCGACCAGTTTCTCGACCCCAGCAACAGCCTGATCCAGTGCGCCACCCATGGCGCACTGTTTCTGATCGAAGACGGTGAATGCGTCGCCGGCCCTTGCGCCGGGCAAGCCTTGACCGGCGTGGCCTGCCGCGAGGATGAACAGGGGATCTGGATCAGCCTTTAACCACCCGGTAACACGTCCAGACGCCGGTCGACCAACATTTCTTCGTGGCTCAACCGCACACCGTAAGCCAATACCTCGACCCCGCAGGCGATAGCCTCACGCAAGGCCTGCGCATAAGCCGGATCGATTTCCTGCGCCGGGCGCACGGCCTCGATGTCGGTCAGGCAAACACAGTACAACTGCACCGCGCGAATACCGTCCCTGGCCAAATGCGCCAGCTCCCGCAGATGCTTGGCGCCACGCTGGGTGACCGCATCGGGAAACGCCGCCACCGCCGTACCGTCGAAGCCCAGGGTCACGCTTTTGACTTCGACATAGGCAGGCCCTTCGGGGTAATCGAGGCGGAAATCGATGCGACTGTTTTCCTGACCGTAAGCCACTTCGCGCTTGAGTCCGGTGAAACCGTTCAACTCTGTGATGACACCCGCCCGTAGCGCTTCTTCGATCAAACCATTGGCCCGGGCGGTGTTCACACAAAACAGCCGCCCTTGGGGGGTTTCACCGACCTCCCAGGTACCAGGCAACTTGCGTTTCGGGTCGTTGGAGCGGCTGAACCAGACCTGCCCGCCTTCGACCTGACAATTGAGCATCGAGCCGGTGTTCGGGCAGTGAATGGTCAGCAATTCGCCGCCAACGGTTTCGATATCAGCGAGAAAGCGCTTGTAACGTCGGATCAGGCGCCCTTCTTCGAGGGGAGGATGAAAACGCATCAGCCTTGCCAGCTCCGCAACCCACGGGCAATACGCTCGACCGCCTCCTGCAAACGCTGGAGATTTTGCGTATAGGCGAACCGCACATGATGCCCGGCCTGATAACGCCCGAAATCCAGCCCGGGGGTGAATGCCACATGTTCGGTTTCGAGAAAATGCCTGCAGAACGCGAAGGCATCGCCGCCGAACTTGCTGATATCGGCGTACAAGTAGAAAGCCCCTTCCGGCTCCACGGCAATGCCGAAGCCCAACTCACGCAAGGCCGGCAGCAGGTAATCCCGACGCCGGCCAAATTCGGCGCGGCGCTCTTCGAGAATGCTGATGGTTGCCGGCTCGAAACAAGCCAGTGCGGCGTGCTGCGCCATGCTCGGAGCACTGATGTAAAGATTCTGCGCGAGTTTTTCCAGCTCGCCGACGGCCGCGTCGGGGGCCACCAGCCATCCAAGTCGCCAGCCGGTCATCCCGAAGTACTTCGAAAAACTGTTCAGAACAAACGCACTGTCGTCGACTTCCAGCACGCTGGCCGCATCGGTGCCGTAGGTCAGACCGTGATAAATCTCGTCGACCACCAGATGACCGTGGCGCGCCTTGATCGCGGCAGACAGCTTCGCCAGCTCGTCGCGGGTCAGGATGGTGCCGGTCGGATTGGCCGGCGACGCCACCAAGGCACCGACGCTGTCGCGGTCCCAATGACGCTCGATCAGACCAGGTGTCAATTGATAGCGCACATCCGGACCGACGGGCACCAGCTGTGCCGCGCCTTCGACCAGTCGCAGGAAATGCCGGTTACACGGGTAGCCCGGGTCCGCCAGCAGCCAGTGTTTACCGGGGTCGACCAGCAAAGCGCTGGCCAGCAGCAACGCGCCGGACCCGCCAGGGGTGATGAGGATGCGCCGCGGGTCGATATTCAACCCATTACGCTGCTGATAAAAACCCGAAATGGCCTCACGCAGCTCCGGAATGCCGCGCGCGGCGGTGTAACGGGTCCGCCCTGCCGCCAGCGCAGCCTGGCCGGCCTGGATGATCGGCTCGGCGGTGGTGAAGTCCGGCTCGCCGATTTCCAGGTGGATCACATCGTGGCCGGCTGCCTGCAATTCGTTGGCCCGCGCCAACAGCGCCATGACATGGAAAGGTTCGATTGCGCGACTGCGGGCACTGTAGGGCTGAGCCATTAGCCTTCCTTCAACGGAAAAAAAAACCGATTCTACCCAAGCGCAGGAACGAGCGAGAACCTAAAGCGGTCAGAGGCCTTGTCACCCCGACCACAAACGACTCAAGCGTGTGCGCAAGGTTTGACTAAAATCAATAATTGAGCAGGGTTCCAGAGCCACCAGACAACGGTTTGTCATCATTTGCAAGCAGCACGTGCCGCAAGCTCGACATCCGGGAGTAGCGCGGTCCGAGTTGATCTGGTAAGTTCGCCCGCTTGCAGCCGCAGGGCCGGCAAGTGCCGGTGATGGAGCAATCCTGCGCAGATGGATTACAAGAGTAGAGGCGGTCTATTTCATGTCCACCCAAGCAAAGCAGCAAAATCAGGCGATCAGCGGCTTCGAGCCCTATGTTCAGAAAGCCGGCGAAGAGTACATGGGCGAGCCCATGCGCAAGCACTTCACCAAGGTCCTGAATCAGTGGAAAAAAGAGCTGATGGAAGGTGTCGACAAGACCGTGGACCACATGAAGGACGAAGCGGCCAACTTTCCTGATCCGGCAGACCGTGCCAGCCAGGAAGAGGAATTCGCCCTCGAACTGCGTGCCCGCGATCGTGAACGCAAGTTGATCAAGAAGATCGACAAGACACTTCAGCTGATCGAAGACGAAGAGTACGGCTGGTGTGAATCCTGCGGCATCGAGATCGGCGTCAAGCGCCTCGAAGCGCGCCCTACCGCCGACCTGTGCATCGACTGCAAGACCCTGGCGGAAATCAAGGAAAAGCAAGTCGGCAAATAATGGCGACTTGAACGAAGAACGGGGCGTGCGAACGCTCCGTTTTTGTTTCTGATGTTTTTTTGGCTTTAAATGCATCCATGACCGCCACCCCACCCTATATCGGGCGCTTCGCCCCCACCCCCAGCGGCCATCTGCACTTCGGCTCGCTGGTCGCCGCACTGGCCTCTTACCTCGACGCGCGCTCGGTGGGTGGACGCTGGCTGATGCGCATGGAAGACCTTGATCCGCCCCGTGAAGAACCCGGCGCCCAGGCGGCCATTCTCAAGGCCCTGGAAAGCTATGGCTTCGAGTGGGACGGCGGCCTGGTTCGCCAAAGCGAGCGGCACGATGCCTACGCCGAGGTGCTCAATCGCCTGTTCAATCATGGCCTGGCCTATGCCTGCACCTGTTCGCGCAAACAACTGGAGCCCTATCACGGGATTTATCCGGGGCTGTGCCGCAATGCCGGCCATGGCACCGACGATGCCGCCATCCGCCTGCGTGTTCCGGAGCTGGAGTACCACTTCATCGACCGGGTACAAGGCGAATACCACCAGCATCTGGGCCGGGAAGTCGGCGACTTCGTGATTCGCCGCCGCGATGGCCTCTACGCCTATCAATTGGCCGTGGTCCTGGACGATGCCTGGCAGGGCATCACCGATATCGTTCGAGGTGCCGACCTGCTGGACTCCACGCCCCGCCAGCTCTACCTGCAAGAGTTGCTCGGTCTGCCGCAGCCGCGTTATCTGCATATCCCGCTGATTACCCAGCCCGATGGCAATAAACTGGGCAAGTCCTACCGCTCGCCACCGCTGGCCGAGGATCAGGCAACCCCCCTGTTGTTGCGGGCGCTACGGGCGCTGGGACAGAACCCGGGAGCCGAACTGACTTACGCCACGCCACGGGAAGTGCAGAACTGGGGCATTGCCCACTGGGATGCCTCCTTGATCCCGCGCACACTGAGCCTGCCCGAGGCACAGCTGTTGTGATCGCACTTGCAGTGGCGCGCCCATCCGTTACCATCGCCGCACGTTTTCGGGCACGCGCATAAAAAAGAGAGGCCGGGATGTACATCTATCGCTTGGTCCTGCTTTTGGTAGTGGGGATTTACCTGTTTTCCCCGGCCATCATGGATTGGTGGATCGACGCCACTGGCGCCTGGTATCGCCCGTATCTGCTCTGGCTGATTCTGATCGTCGTGACTTTCATCCTGCAGAGCCAAAAAGATGCCGATGAGCTTTAGCCTGACCCAGATGATCCTGATCAGTGCCGCGTACCTGGCAGTGCTGTTCGGTGTGGCCTGGATCAGTGAACGGGGCATGATTCCCCGGGCGATCATTCGCCACCCGCTGACCTACACCCTGTCACTGGGCGTCTACGCCAGCGCCTGGGCGTTTTATGGCACCGTGGGCCTGGCGTATCAGTACGGCTACGGTTTTCTGTCCAGCTACCTGGGGGTTTCCGGGGCATTCCTGCTCGCGCCGGTGTTGCTCTACCCGATCCTGAAGATCACCCGTACCTATCAACTGTCGTCGCTGGCGGACCTGTTTGCCTTCCGCTTTCGCAGCACCTGGGCCGGAGCGCTGACCACGATCTTCATGCTGGTTGGCGTACTGCCGCTGCTGGCCTTGCAGATTCAGGCGGTCGCCGACTCCATCGGCATCCTCACCCAAGAGCCGGTGCAGAATCGCGTGGCCCTGAGCTTCTGCGCCTTGATTACGCTGTTCACGATTTTCTTCGGCTCCCGCCACATCGCCACCCGCGAAAAGCATGAAGGGCTGGTGTTCGCGATTGCGTTCGAATCGGTGATCAAGCTGATCGCCCTCGGCGGTGTCGGGCTGTATGCGCTTTATGGCGTGTTCGACGGCCCGCAACAGCTTGAGCTTTGGCTGCTGCAAAACCAGACCGCCCTCGCTGCCCTGCACACGCCGTTGCAGGAAGGCCCGTGGCGTACGCTGTTGCTGGTGTTCTTCGCCTCGGCGATCGTGATGCCGCACATGTACCACATGACCTTTACCGAGAACCTCAACCCGCGTTCGCTGGTCAGTGCGAGCTGGGGCCTGCCGTTGTTCCTGCTGCTGATGAGCCTGGCGGTGCCGCTGATTCTCTGGGCCGGACTGAAGCTCGGCGCCACTACCAATCCGGAATACTTCACCCTCGGCATCGGTATCGCCGCCAACAGCAAGGCACTGGCGTTGCTGGCGTATGTCGGCGGGCTGTCCGCTGCCAGCGGCCTGATCATCGTCACCACGCTGGCGCTGTCCGGGATGGCCTTGAACCACCTGGTGCTGCCGCTGTATCAACCGCCGGCCGAAGGCAACATCTACCGCTGGCTGAAGTGGACCCGCCGGGCGTTGATTGTCGCGATCATCATGGCCGGTTACGGCTTCTACCTGATGCTCGGTGCCGAGCAGGACCTGGCCAACCTCGGCATTGTCGCGTTCGTCGCCACGCTGCAGTTCTTGCCGGGCGTGCTCTCGGTCCTGTATTGGCCGACCGCCAACCGGCGCGGCTTCATCGCCGGGTTGCTGGCGGGGACCCTGGTGTGGCTGGTGACCATGTTGTTGCCACTGGTCGGCAACCTGCAAGGCTTCTACATTCCGCTGCTGAACATGATCTACGTGCTGGACGACACCAGCTGGCACATGGCGGCGATTGCCTCGCTGGCGGCCAACGTGCTGATGTTCACCCTGATCTCGCTGTTCACCAACGCCAGCACCGAAGAGGCCAGCGCCGCCGAAGCCTGCGCCGTGGATAACGTGCGCCGTCCGCAACGCCGGGAACTGCACGCCGCCTCGCCCCAGGAGTTCGCTACACAGCTGGCAAAACCCTTGGGTGCCAAGGCTGCGCAGAAAGAAGTGGAACAAGCGCTGCGCGATCTCTATCTGCCCTTCGACGAACGCCGACCATACGCCCTGCGCCGCCTGCGCGACCGCATCGAGGCCAACCTCTCCGGCCTGATGGGCCCGAGTGTGGCCCAGGACATGGTCGAAACCTTCCTGCCCTACAAGGCCGGCGGTGAAAACTACGTCACCGAAGACATTCACTTCATCGAAAGCCGTCTCGAGGATTACCACTCGCGCCTGACCGGCCTGGCCGCCGAACTCGATGCCCTGCGCCGCTATCACCGCCAGACTCTGCAGGAATTGCCGATGGGGGTGTGCTCGCTGGCCAAGGATCAGGAAATCCTCATGTGGAACAAGGCCATGGAGGAACTCACCGGCATCGCCGCGCAACGCGTGGTCGGTTCGCGCCTGAGCACCATTGCCGATCCCTGGAAAGAACTGCTGCAAGGCTTCATCAATCTGCCGGACGAACACTTGCACAAGCAGCACCTGGCCCTCGACGGCCAGACACGCTGGCTGAACCTGCACAAAGCGGCGATCGACGAACCCCTCGCGCCGGGCAACAGCGGCCTGGTGTTGCTGGTGGAAGACTTGACCGAAACCCAAATGCTCGAGGACAAACTGGTGCACTCCGAGCGTCTGGCCAGCATCGGTCGCCTGGCGGCCGGTGTGGCCCATGAAATCGGCAACCCGATCACCGGCATCGCGTGCCTGGCGCAGAACCTGCGCGAAGAACGGGAAGAAGACGGCGAGCTGAAGGAAATCAGCGGCCAGATCCTCGAACAGACCAAACGCGTGTCGCGCATCGTCCAGTCGCTGATGAGCTTTGCCCATGCCGGCAGCCATCAGCACAACGACGAGCCCGTCTGTCTGGCCGAAGTGGCTCAGGATGCCATCGGCCTGCTGGCCCTGAACCGACGCAACTTCGAAGTGCAGTTCTACAACCTGTGCGACCCCGAACACTGGGTCGAAGGCGACCCGCAACGGCTGGCCCAGGTATTGATCAATCTGCTTTCAAACGCCCGTGACGCCTCGCCTCCCGGCAGTGCGGTACGGGTCAAGAGCGAAGCCGGCGAACACACGGTCGATCTGATCGTGGAGGACGAAGGCAGCGGTATTCCGTCGAGCATCATGGACCGACTGTTCGAACCTTTCTTCACCACCAAGGACCCTGGCGAAGGCACCGGTCTGGGCCTTGCACTGGTCTATTCCATCGTTGAAGAGCATTATGGACAAATCACCATCGACAGCCCGGCTGATGTTCAAAGCCAACGCGGCACCCGAATCAGGGTTACTTTGCCGCGTCATGTCGAAGCGACGTCCGCTGTGAACTGAGACCGTCGAGAGTATCGAATCAATGCCGCACATTTTGATCGTCGAAGACGAAACCATTATCCGCTCCGCCTTGCGCCGTCTGCTGGAACGTAACCAGTACCAGGTCAGCGAAGCCGGATCAGTGCAGGAAGCACAAGAACGCTTCACCATTCCCTCGTTCGATCTGATCATCAGTGACCTGCGCCTGCCGGGCGCGCCTGGCACGGAGTTGATCAAGCTCGCCCAGGGCACGCCGGTGCTGATCATGACCAGCTATGCCAGCCTGCGCTCGGCGGTCGACTCGATGAAAATGGGTGCGGTGGATTACATTGCCAAGCCATTCGACCACGACGAAATGCTGCAAGCCGCCGCACGAATCCTGCGTGACCGACAAACGGTACAGGCCGGTGGTGAAGCGGTTGCCGGCAAAGCCGCCAACGGTGCGGCAAAATCCGGTACCGACAACAGCAACGGTGAAATCGGCATTATCGGCTCGTGCCCGCCGATGCAGGACCTGTATGGCAAGATCCGCAAAGTGGCACCAACCGATTCCAACGTTCTGATCCAGGGCGAATCGGGCACCGGTAAAGAGCTGGTGGCGCGCGCCCTGCACAACCTGTCCAAACGCGCCAAGGCGCCGATGATTTCGGTGAACTGCGCGGCCATTCCGGAAAGCCTGATCGAATCCGAACTGTTCGGCCACGAGAAAGGCGCATTCACCGGCGCCAGCGCCGGACGCGCCGGCCTGGTGGAAGCGGCGGATGGCGGTACCTTGTTCCTCGACGAAATCGGTGAACTGCCGCTGGAAGCCCAGGCTCGACTGCTGCGCGTATTGCAGGAAGGCGAAATTCGTCGTGTGGGCTCGGTGCAGTCGCAGAAAGTCGATGTGCGCCTGATCGCCGCGACTCACCGTGACCTCAAGAGCCTGGCGAAGATCGGCCAGTTCCGCGAAGACTTGTATTACCGCCTCCACGTTATTGCGCTGAAGCTGCCAGCGCTGCGCGAACGCGGTGCGGACGTCAATGAAATCGCCAATGCGTTCCTGGCGCGGCAAAGTGCGCGGATCAATCGCACCGACCTGAAATTCGCCGCGGATGCCGAGCAAGCCATTCGTCACTACGCCTGGCCGGGTAACGTTCGCGAACTGGAAAACGCCGTCGAGCGTGCCGTTATCCTGTGCGAAAGCCCGGAAATTTCCGCCGAGCTGCTGGGCATCGACATCGAGCTGGGCGACCTGGAAGATGACGAATTCATTGGCCTGCCCCCACAACAGGGCAATGGCAATGCCAGTAACAGCAACCACGAGCCGACCGAAGACCTCTCCCTGGAAGACTACTTCCAGCATTTCGTCCTCGAGCATCAGGACCACATGACCGAAACCGAGCTGGCCCGCAAACTCGGGGTCAGCCGCAAATGCCTGTGGGAACGCCGTCAGCGCCTGGGCATCCCGCGGCGCAAGACCGGGGTAGCCAGCGAAAGCTGAACCGCACCTGTCTCATGAGTGGGTAACACGTGACTTTGTGGAAAAAACTGTTACCTCAGTTTTTTCACGTAACAGAAGCCGGGGCTTACGGTAACGATGCCCCGGCTTTTTTTGGCCTTCGAATTGCCTTGCAGGCGGCCTAACCCCTTGTTTTATTGGGTTTCGCAAAAGTTGGCACGCACCCTGCTATATGTTTGGTACAAGAACAATAACAAGCAATGCACAAGACAATAAAAATAAGACGAATCGACTCACGCACAATAAAAACAAGACGGCGAGAGGCGCAGCTAACTGATTCTTTTGGAGAGGCGTTGTATTTGGGGCTAGCCCCACGACCAGGCCGAGAACAACAAAAAACTGTCTTAAGACAGAGCCTGTACTGGTTGGATCGCAAGATCACTGCAACACAGCGACCAAAGCAATCCGTTTGCTCTTGACTCCCGATTGGGAGGGTCATGAAGGAAACTTCATGGCGAGGGCACTCAACAAAAACAAAAAGCCCGAAACCAAAAATAAAAATAGAGCATGCAACTACTTCTTGGGGAGCTTCGGCTCCCCTTGTGGTTTCTGTGATCCAAGCCCCCACACCCACTTCCTGTAGGAGCGAGCTTGCTCGCGAAGAACCTGAGGGCGTAGCTGGGTATCTGATTTAACGCGTCATCGTTCACGACCATCGTCGGAACGCCGCCCGGAGCAAGCTCGCTCCTACCTCCTACAGCGTCCTACACCATCCCCCGACTAAATGCTAGAATCCCCGCCCATCATGCGGTCATTCTTCTGTTATGGCCGAACATTCCTTCAAACAGTGCATCCCATGCTGAAGAAGCTGTTCCAGTCATTCCGTTCTCCCAAGCGTCCTACGCAACACATTCGCAGCACGCCTGAAGTGCTCAACAGCGGCCAACACTCGCTGCAGAAGGCGCAATTCAGCCGTTACGCGGTGAATATCGTTGAACGCCTGCAGAGCGCCGGTTATCAGGCTTACCTGGTTGGCGGCTGCGTGCGCGACATGCTGCTGGGTATCACACCGAAAGATTTCGACGTTGCCACCAGCGCCACACCCGAGCAGGTGCGGGCCGAATTCCGTAACGCGCGAATCATCGGGCGCCGGTTCAAACTGGTGCACATCCACTTCGGCCGCGAAATCATCGAAGTCGCGACCTTCCGCGCCAATCATCCGCAAAACGAAGACGAGGAAGACAGCAACCAGTCTTCGCGCAACGAAAGCGGGCGCATCTTGCGCGATAACGTCTATGGCACCCTGGAAGAAGACGCGCAGCGTCGCGACTTCACCATCAATGCCCTGTATTACGATCCGGTCAGCGAACGCATCCTCGACTACGCCAACGGCGTACACGACATCCGCAATCACCTGATTCGCCTGATCGGCGATCCGAAACAACGCTACCAGGAAGACCCGGTACGCATGCTGCGGGCCGTGCGCTTCGCCGCCAAACTGAACTTCGGCATCGAGAAACACAGCGCCCTGCCGATCCGCGGCCTGGCACCGATGCTGCGCGAGATCCCGTCCGCTCGCCTGTTCGAAGAGGTGCTCAAGCTGTTCCTCTCCGGCCATGCCGCCGATACGTTTGAAATGCTGGTCGACCTGCAATTGTTCGATCCACTGTTCCTGGCCAGCGCCGAAGCACTGGAATACAACCCGACGTACACCCACACCCTGATCAGCGAAGCCCTGATCAACACCGACCTGCGGATCAAGCAGAACAAACCGGTCACCCCGGCGTTCCTGTTTGCAGCCCTGCTCTGGCCTGCCCTGCCGGCCCGCGTCCTGCGCCTGCAGGAGCGTGGTATGCCACCGATTCCGGCGATGCAGGAAGCGGCACACGAGCTGATTACCGAACAGTGCCAGCGGATCGCGATTCCGAAACGCTTCACCATGCCGATCCGCGAGATCTGGGACATGCAGGAACGCCTGCCGCGCCGCAGCGGCAAGCGTGCCGATCTGTTGCTGGACAATCCGCGCTTCCGCGCCGGCTACGACTTCCTGTTGCTACGCGAAAGCGCCGGCGAGCAGACCGATGGCCTGGGCGAATGGTGGACGGACTACCAGGACGCCAACGAAAGCGAGCGCCGTGACATGATTCGCGACCTCAGCGGCAAGGACGAAGGCACCGGCGCCCCGCGCAAGCGTCGCCGCAGCGGTGGCTCCAAGCGCAAACGCGCTGCCGGCGCTTCGAGCACCACAGGCGAGTAATCCATGGAACGCATCTACATCGGCATGGGCAGCAATCTGGCTGCCCCTGCCGAACAATTGCGCAGCGCAGTCGAGGCGCTGGCGCACTTGCCGCAATCAGAGCTGGTCGGGGTTTCTGCGTTTTATCAAAGTGACTCGCTGCTGCCCGGACAACCGCGCTACACCAATGCAGTGGCCGCTCTCGACAGCACGCTGGCGCCACTGGAACTGCTGGATGCCTTGCAGGCCATCGAAAATGGCCAGGGTCGCGAGCGCCTTGAGCGCTGGGGACCGCGCACGCTGGACCTCGATATCCTGCTGTTCGGTGATCGCCTGATCGACGAACTGCGCCTCAAGGTTCCCCATTACCACATGCAAGAGCGGGCCTTCGTGTTGTATCCGCTGGCAGAATTGGCACCTGCGGATTTGCGCCTGGCCGATGGCCGCGCGCTGAGTGAATTACTCGCGGCCTGCCCGTTCGTCGGGTTGGAACGCCTGCCCCCGAAGTGACACAAAATCCCCTGTGGGAGCGAGCTTGCTCGCGATGGCGTTGTGTCAGTCCATATCAATGTTGAATGTACTACCGCTATCGCGAGCAAGCTCGCTCCCACATTGGTTTGTGGTGAGCACAAAAAGTGCAGCAGGCTCCGTATTGAACAAACCTGCTGAATCGCATCAGTTACCCCGGTAACACCCCTCCCGTAACAATGCGGTAACACACACAATTGACTTCCCTCGTTCTCCTCATGACTATAGGCGTCCCGCTACCGCCAACACGGCGTTCAAGGGCGCAATCCAGGCCTTAAAAGCACGACTGAAGAACGTGCGCCTGTATTCAACGAAGAATCACGCGCGTTACTCGCAGTAGTTTCCACAGCGCCTGAACGAGGAAATTTTTCATGCCAGCCATCACCCTGACCACCCTGCAAGGTCTGAAGCAAAAAGGTGAAAAGATCACCATGCTGACCTGCTACGACGCGACCTTCGCCCACGCCTGCAATCAGGCTGGCGTCGAAGTGCTGCTGGTGGGCGACTCCCTCGGCATGGTTTTGCAGGGCCACGACAGCACCTTGCCTGTCACCACCTCCGAAATGGCTTACCACGTGGCCGCCGTCAAGCGCGGTAACAGCGACGCCTTGATCCTCGCCGACCTGCCTTTCATGGCCTACGCCACCACCGAACAAGCCATGACCAACAGCGCCCTGTTGATGCAGGCCGGCGCGCACATGGTCAAGGTTGAAGGGGCGTTGTGGCTGGCCGATTCGATCCGCCTGCTGGCCGAGCGCGGCATCCCTGTCTGCGCGCACATGGGCCTGACGCCGCAATCGGTGAATATCCTTGGCGGCTACAAGGTCCAGGGTCGCAATGAAAACCAGGCGCGGCAGATGCGTGCCGACGCGATCGCCCTGGAACAGGCCGGGGCGGCAATGTTGCTGCTCGAGTGCGTCCCGAGCGAACTGGCCGAAGAAATCACCCAAGCGGTGAAGATTCCGGTGATTGGTATTGGCGCAGGCAATGGCACCGACGGCCAGGTGCTGGTTCTGCACGACATGCTGGGGCTGTCCATTACCGGCCGCATGCCAAAATTCGTAAAAAACTTCATGACTGGCCAGACCAGCATCGAAGCTGCACTGAATGCCTACGTGACTGAAGTCAAAGCGGCGACCTTCCCTGGGATCGAACACGGATTCTCTGCATGAACACCGTAAAAACCGTACGCGAACTACGGGCCGCAGTGGCCCGTGCCCGTAGCGAAGGCAAGCGCATCGCCTTTGTGCCAACCATGGGCAACCTGCACAGCGGCCACGTGGCGCTGGTGACCAAAGCCTCCCAACGGGCGGACTTCGTGGTCGCGAGCGTTTT
Organism: Pseudomonas sp. A-B-19; assembly: GCF_019947515.1. Classification (NCBI taxonomy): domain Bacteria; kingdom Pseudomonadati; phylum Pseudomonadota; class Gammaproteobacteria; order Pseudomonadales; family Pseudomonadaceae; genus Pseudomonas; species Pseudomonas sp. A-B-19. The sequence continues at coordinate 108,623 of NZ_JAGYGN010000017.1, read as the reverse complement.
CGTCAACCCGCTGCAGTTCGGTGCTGGCGAAGACCTCGACAAGTACCCGCGTACCCTCGCCGCCGACCAGGAAAAACTGCTCCAGGCCGGTTGCCATTTGTTGTTTGCCCCCACTGTTGAAGAGATGTACCCCGACGGCATGACCGGCCAGACCCGCGTCAGCGTTCCGCAGCTGTCCGAAGGCCTGTGCGGTGCCAGCCGGCCGGGGCATTTCGAAGGCGTGGCGACGGTGGTCTGCAAGCTGTTCAACATGGTCCAGCCGGACCTGGCGATTTTCGGCGAAAAAGATTTCCAGCAACTGGCGGTGATTCGTGCGCTGGTCCATGACCTGAACATGCCGATCCAGATCATCGGTGAGCCGACCGTACGGGCGGCCGATGGCCTGGCGCTGTCATCGCGCAACGGCTTCCTCAGCGAAGAGCAACGCGCAGTGGCACCGGTGGTCTACCGCACGCTGAAAGCGATCGGCGAGGCGATCAAACAGGGTGAACGCGACTACCCGGCGCTGATCGACACCCAGATCAAACAACTCGAAACGGCCGGCCTGCGTCCTGACTATCTGGAAATCCGCCATGCCCTGACCTTGCGCCCGGCGACGGCGCAGGATCGTGATCTGGTGATTCTGGTGGCAGCGTTCCTCGGTACGACGCGGTTGATCGACAACCTGCATCTGAACCTCGACGCGCCAGCCTAACCATCGCAAAAACCTGTAGGAGCGAGCTTGCTCGCGATAGCGGACTGTCAGCCAACACACCTGTTGAATGTCAGGCCCTCATCGCGAGCAAGCTCGCTCCCACAGGGGGCCGCTGCGCCCGAACAGACTGTATTGCCCCCTACAAACCCTTCGGGCAAACTGCCCGCCGTTCGATTCCGACCTGGGAAATACTCATGCACGCCATCATGCTCAAAGCCAAGCTGCATCGCGCCGAAGTCACCCACGCTGTACTCGATTACGAAGGCTCCTGCGCCATCGACGGTGAATGGCTGGACCTGTCCGGCATCCGCGAGTACGAACAAATCCAGATCTACAACGTCGACAATGGCGAGCGCTTCACCACCTACGCCATCCGTGGCGAAGAAGGTTCGCGCATGATCTCGGTCAATGGCGCCGCGGCGCACAAGGCCAAGGTCGGCGATCGTGTGATCATCTGCGCTTACGCCCATTACAGCGAAGCCGAACTGCTCAACTTCAAGCCGCGCATGCTCTACATGGCGCCGGGCAATGAACTGAGCCACACCAGCAACGCCATTCCGGTCCAGGTCGCCTGATCCGAGTCCTGTCTTTTCCGTTTGTCGGACCGTTCCTAACTTTGGTGTTAAAAAAGTACCGGAAACAGGTCAGACAAAGGCAAGACAGATCATTGCGCGGGGTTTACTGTATTCGCCCTGCGCCATGAAATCGTGTCGACGCAGTTGACCGGAACGCCCACCCACAGCGCTCCGGGATTTTTAGTGTTCAAAAGGCCGTTCAAGTAATAAGGAAACCCGCAGCGATGGCGTATTACCGCACTCCTCACGACGTTACCGCTTTGCCCGCCTGGCAAGCGTTGAATGACCACCGCCAAGCCATGCAGGATTTCAGCATGCGCGAAGCCTTCAATGCCGATCCGCAGCGTTTTACTCAATTCACCCTCAGCAGCTGCGGCCTGTTTCTCGACTATTCGAAAAACCTGATCAACGCCGAAACCCGCAATCTGCTGGTGGGCCTGGCCAACGAAGTAGACCTCAAGGGCGCAATCAAATCGCTGTTCGACGGCGAAATCGTCAACGCTTCCGAAGGCCGTCCAGCTCTGCACACCGCCCTGCGTCGCCCGGTTGGCGACAAGCTGTCGGTCAACGGCGTCAACGTGATGCCGGAAGTGCACAAGGTGCTGAACCAGATCACCGACCTCGTTGGCCGCATCCACGACGGTCTGTGGCGTGGTTACACCGAGAAGCCGATCACCGACGTGGTCAACATCGGCATCGGCGGCTCCTTCCTCGGCCCGGAGCTGGTGTCCGAAGCGCTGCTGTCCTACGCCCAGAAAGGCGTGCGTTGCCATTACCTGGCGAACATCGACGGCAGCGAGTTCCACGAACTGACCATGAAGCTGCGCGCCGAGACCACGCTGTTCATCGTCTCGTCGAAATCCTTCAACACCCTCGAAACCCTGAAGAACGCCCAGGCCGCCCGTGCCTGGTACCTGGCCCAGGGTGGTTCGGAAGCCGAGTTGTATCGCCACTTCATCGCGGTATCGAGTAACAACGCCGCCGCGGTAGCTTTCGGCATCCGCGAAGAAAACATCTTCCCGATGTGGGACTGGGTCGGCGGACGCTACTCGCTGTGGTCGGCCATCGGCTTGCCGATTGCCCTGGCCATCGGCATGTCCAACTTCAAGGAATTGCTGTCCGGTGCCTACACCATGGACCAGCACTTCCAGAGCGCGCCGTTCGAACAGAACATGCCGGTGCTGCTGGCCTTGCTCGGCGTGTGGTATGGCAACTTCTGGGGCGCGCAAAGCCACGCGATCCTGCCGTACGATCACTACCTGCGTAACATCACCAAGCACCTGCAACAGCTGGACATGGAATCCAACGGCAAGAGCGTACGCCAGGACGGCAAGCCTGTGTCCACAGACACCGGGCCGGTGATCTGGGGCGGCGTCGGCTGCAACGGTCAGCATGCCTATCACCAGTTGCTGCACCAGGGCACCCAGTTGATCCCGGCCGACTTCATCGTGCCGATCGTCAGCTTCAACCCGGTGTCCGACCACCACCAATGGCTGTACGCCAACTGCCTGTCGCAGAGCCAGGCATTGATGCTCGGCAAGACCCTTGGCGAGGCCGAAACCGAACTGCGCGACAAAGGCATGAGTGAGGCCGATGTGCACAAACTCGCGCCGCACAAGGTGATCCCGGGCAACCGTCCGAGCAACACCCTGGTGGTCGAGCGCATCAGCCCGCGTCGCCTCGGCGCACTGGTGGCGATGTACGAGCACAAAGTCTTCGTGCAAAGCGTGATCTGGGGCATCAACGCCTTCGACCAGTGGGGAGTGGAGCTGGGCAAGGAGCTGGGCAAAGGCGTCTACAACCGCCTGGTCGGCAGCGAAGAAACCCCGGCCGAGGACGCTTCGACCCAAGGGCTGATCAACTACTTCCGTGGTCGTCACCGCGGGTGATTTGACAGGGGGCGCCAAGCCCCCCCTTTGTAGGAGCTGGCTTGCCAGCGAAGGCGGTGTGTCAGTCCAATAAATATTGACTGAGCCACCGCTTTCGCTGGCAAGCCAGCTCCTACGAGGGTCGCACAGCTCCCCTCTTGAACCCATTGACCTCTCGGCGCATCTTAATCCTTGTCGCAATACAAGAATAAGGAACCGTCATGTTCGATATCAGCACGTTCCCCAAAGCCGATGCCGTCCGCCGGGCCGCACAATTGAGTCAAGAAGACTATCAGCGCCTGTACCGCGAGTCCGTTGAACACCCCAGTACGTTCTGGGCCGAACAGGCCACTCGCTTCCTCGACTGGAGCGCACCGTGGCAGACCGTCCAGCGCTACGACCTGAAGACCGGCGAGGCCAGCTGGTTTGCCGGTGCAAAGCTGAACGTCAGCTACAACTGCATCGACCGGCACCTGGAAAAACACGGCGATCAGGTCGCCATCATCTGGGAAGGCGACGACCCTGCCGACGCCACCTCCATTACCTACAAAAAACTGCATGAAAACGTCTGCCGCCTGGCTAACGTGCTGAAAAGCCGTGGCGTGAAAAAAGGCGACCGCGTGTGCATCTACCTGCCGATGATTCCCGAGGCGGCTTACGCCATGCTTGCCTGTACCCGCATTGGCGCGGTGCATTCGGTGGTGTTCGGTGGTTTCTCCCCGGAATCGTTGCGCGACCGTATTCTCGACGCCGACTGCCGTACCGTGATTACCGCGGACGAAGGCGTGCGCGGCGGCAAGGTCGTGCCCCTCAAACAGAACGTCGACAAGGCGCTGCAAAGCTGCCCGAACGTGAGCAGCGTGCTGGTGGTCGAACGCACCAAGGGGCAGGTGAATTGGGTCGATGGACGGGACATCAAGTATCAGCAGGCCCTGCGCGATGCCAGCGCCGATTGCCTGCCCGAGCCGATGGACGCCGAGGACCCGTTGTTCATCCTCTACACCTCCGGCAGTACCGGAAAACCCAAAGGCGTGCTGCACACCACCGGCGGCTACCTGTTGCAAGCCGCGATGACCTTCAAGTACGTGCTGGACTACCGCGATGGCGAAGTCTTCTGGTGCACCGCCGACATCGGCTGGGTCACAGGCCATAGCTACATTGTGTACGGTCCGCTGGCCAACGGCGCGACCACGCTGATCTTCGAAGGCGTGCCGAGCTACCCGAGTACCTCGCGCTTCTGGCAGGTGATCGACAAACACAAGGTGAACATTTTCTACACCGCCCCGACGGCCCTGCGTGCGCTGATGCGCGAAGGCCCCGAGCCCTTGAAGCAAACGTCCCGCGCCAGTGTCAGGCTGCTCGGTACGGTCGGTGAGCCGATCAATCCGGAAGCATGGGAGTGGTACTTCCACGAGGTCGGCGAGGAGCGCTGCCCGATCGTCGATACCTGGTGGCAGACCGAAACCGGCGGCATCATGCTCAGCCCGCTGGTCAGCGCTCAGCGGATCAAACCCGGTTGCGCGACACAGCCGATGTTCGGCGTGCAGCCGGTATTGCTCGACGAGCAAGGCAACGAAATCAAAGGTGCCGGCAGCGGCATACTCGCCTTGAAGTCCAGCTGGCCGGCACAGATCCGCAGCGTCTACCGCGACCCGCAACGCATGATCGACACCTATTTCAAACCCTACCCCGGCTACTACTTCACCGGGGACGGCGCACGACGCGATGAAGACGGTGATTACTGGATCACCGGGCGCATCGACGATGTGATCAACGTGTCCGGCCACCGCATCGGCACCGCCGAAGTGGAAAGCGCCCTGGTGCTGCACCAGAGCATCGCCGAAGCCGCTGCGGTCGGTTATCCCCACGACATCAAGGGCCAGGGCATCTATGTCTTCGTCACGCCCATGAACGGCGTCGAAACCAACGATGACCTGAAGAAAGAATTGCTGGCCCTCGTCAGCCAGGAAATCGGCAGTTTCGCCAAACCGGATCTGATCCAGTGGGCGCCGGCCTTGCCGAAAACCCGTTCAGGCAAGATCATGCGACGCATTCTGCGCAAGATCGCCTGCAACGAACTCGACAACCTGGGCGACACTTCGACCCTGGCCGACCCGAGCGTGGTACAAGGCTTGATCGATAAACGCCTGAATCAATAAAGTACCGCGACCTGTAGGAGCGAGCTCGCTCGCGATGAACTCCGATACACCGCGTATATTCAGGAAACACGCGTAATCGTTAACGTCCATCGCGAGCGAGCTCGCTCCTACAGAAAACCATTGAGTCACCATGGAATTCATCCGCACCCGCATCGAAACCCAGATCATGAGCCTGAGCGGTTTGTCCCTGGGCAAACTCGACCTGGATAACCCCAAGGGCGACCCCGGGCTGTTCGGGCCAGACTCGGTGAGCTGGCAAGTCCATGGCGACTTCAGCAGCATGCTGATCGGCGGCATCAGCGCCCTGATGCTGCAAGCCCTGCACCCGCTGGCATTGGCCGGGGTCTGGGACCATTCGAACTTTCGCGAAGACATGCTCGGCCGCTTGCGCCGCACCGGGCAGTTCATTTCCGGCACTACGTTCGGTTCACGACAGGACGCAGACTGGTTGATCGAGAAGGTCCGCACCATTCATTTGCAGATTACCGGCACAGCGCCGGATGGACGCCCCTACGCCGCCAGCGATCCCGTATTGCTGACGTGGGTGCACGTGGCGGAAGTCAGCAACTTCCTCGCTGCACATTTGCGCTATCGCAATCCGCACCTGTCCCCGGCCGATCAGGATCGCTACTACTCTGAAATTGCCCTGATCGCCGAGCGACTCGGGGCCAGGGATGTACCCCGTTCGCGGCGGGAAATTGCCGACTACCTTGAGCGCATCCGTCCACAACTGCTGTGCGACGAGCGCAGTCGTGAAGTCCTGCGCCTGTTGCTGAACGCCCCCTCCCCCAGTCGCCTGGCCAAGCCTTTCGGCGGATTGATGATGCAGGCCGGGATCGATCTGCTGCCGGACTGGGCCAGTGACATGCTCGGCGTCAGCCAGAACCCACTGCAACGCAAGCTGATCCGTGCCAGCGTCAATCGCAGTGCGCCGATGCTGCGCTGGGCGGTGCGCAATGGATCGGTGCAGCGGGCCAGGCGGCGGATGGGGTTATTGACCTGAACACAACTTCTTGAATGTGATCACTCTGTGGCGAGGGAGCTTGCTCCCGCTCGAGTGCGCAGCACTCGCATATAAATTGAAACGTACCAGGATTTTGGGGCCGCTTCGCAGCCCAGCGGGAGCAAGCTCCCTCGCCACGGGCAAGCCCCTCATCTCTGTTCCACAGTGTTAAACTCCCGCGCCCAATTCCCTCCTGCAAGGCGCCCAGCATGTCTTCCTTGAATCAGGCGCTGCGCGCCGCCCTCGAACGTCGCCAGGATCTGCTGGCGCAGTTGCACAGCCAGGGCACCGATTGCTATCGCCTGTTCCACGGCAGCCAGGAAGGTGCAGGCGGGCTGACCATCGACCGCTACGGCCCGCAATTGCTGGTTCAAAGCTTCCACCAGCCGCTGGAGCGCGAGACGCTGCTGCAACTGCACGAAACGATCAATCAACACCTGGGTTTTGACACTCTGCTGGTCTACAACGACCGCTCCCGTGGCAACTCGCGCATCGATCGCGAAGACATCGTCTACCGCGCCGACGAAGCCGCCCTGCAAGACCTGGTCGGCCACGAATGGGGCCAGAACTACCGGGTACGGGGTCGCCATGCCGGACAAGACCCACTGCTGTTCCTCGACCTGCGCAACACCCGTGGCTGGGTCAAGGACCACAGCAAAAACAAAAGCGTGCTGAACCTGTTCGCCTACACCTGTGGTGTCGGCCTCAGTGCTGCCGCCGGCGGCGCGCGCGAGGTATGCAACCTGGATTTCGCCGAAGGCAATCTGGCGGTAGGTCGGGAGAACGGCCAACTTAACCCGCAGTTGCCGACCATGGAATTTATCCAGTCCGACTACTTCCCGGCCATTCGCCAACTGGCCGGCCTGCCGATCAGCCAGCGCCGCGGGCAAAAACTGCCGAGCTATCAGCGCCTGGAACAGCGCCAGTACGATCTGGTGCTGCTGGACCCGCCGGCCTGGGCCAAGAGCGCATTTGGCACCGTCGACCTGCTGCGCGACTACCAGAGCCTGCTCAAACCGGCCCTGCTGACCACTGCCGATAACGGCGTACTGATCTGCTGCAACAACCTGGCGAAAGTCAGCATGGACGACTGGCGCGAGCAGGTTTTGCGTTGCGCAGAGAAGGCCGGGCGGCCGGTGCGCGAGTGGAGCGTAATGAAGCCAGGCGCCGACTTCCCGTCGATGGATCAGCAACCACCGCTGAAAACCCTCATCCTGCAGCTCTGATTACTGTGGGAGAAATCTGAAACTTACTGAACAGAGCGATCACTTGGGAACCGGAAACGCGTGCCATACTCCAAGGCACTCCGATCCAGACAGATGAAGCCGCACATGTACAAAGGATTGATCCGCGCCATCGGCGCCTTGTTGACTGCTCTGGCCCTCTACAGCTTGCTGGGTTTTCTGATTTTACCGGGTGTCGCGCTGCGCGTTGCCAACCAGCAACTGGCCAACTACGCCACCACGCCCGCCACGATCCAGCGGATCGAATTCAATCCGTTCAGCCTTGAACTGACCCTTTGGGGCTTGAGCATCGGCGAGCCCGGCAAGGAGCAGGTCGGTTTCGAACGCCTGTACGCCAATCTGCAATTCGACAGCCTGTGGACCAAGGCGGTACATCTGTCCGATGTCGAACTGGACAAGCCCAAGACCGAAATCCTGTTCAGCAAGGACGGCAAACTCAATCTGCTGGGGCTGTTCAAACTGCCAGCAAGCGAACCCACACCCGCCGACCCGGATGCCAAGCCGTTTCCACTGCGCATCGAGCGGATCAAACTGGCCGGTGGCGCCGTGCACTTTGAAGATGCCCGGCCCAGCGAGCCCATCGAGTTTGTCTACGACACACTCGATTTCGAGTTGAAGAACCTCAGCACCCTGCCCGATGACAGCGCCGACATGACCCTGGTCGCCGTCGGCCCCAATGGCGGACAGATCGACTGGACCGGCAACTTCAGCCTGATCCCGATCGCCTCCGAAGGTAAGCTGAAAATCACCGATGGCAAGATGAAAGCCTTTTGGCCCTATGTGCGCGATGCCGTGCCACTGGACCTCGAGAACGGCGTCATGAGCATCAGTACCGACTACAAGTTCAGCCTGGCCAAGGAAACCGAGCTGCTGCTGAGCAATGTAGCGGTCAACATTGCACCCTTCGCGATCAAGGCCCCGGATGGCCGGCCGCTGGTGAAGCTCGAGCGCCTGGACGTCAGCGAAACCACCGTGGACCTGGCCAAACAGCAAGTGGTGGTCGGCAAGATCCGCAGCCAAAAACTGGAAACCTGGGCCGCGCTGGAATCGGACGGCCAACTCGACTGGCAGAAGCTGTTCGCCAGTCAGCCGTCAAAACCCGCTGCCAAAGCCAAGGCGGATGCCGAACCGGCCAGCGCCCCGGCGGCAGCTGACTCAGCGAAACCTGAACCAGCCACGCCAGACAAACCCTGGCAAGTACTGCTCAAGGATGTGCAGTTACGCGACTACCAGGTGCATCTGGCTGACCGCAAGGCACAACCCGCCGTCGCCCTGGATCTGAGCCCGCTGAACCTCGACCTGCAAAACTTCGACAGCCTCAACGGCTCGCCCTTTACCCTCAAGCTCGATACCGGTGTGGGCAAGCAAGGCAAGATCATGGCCGACGGCGAGGTCAACCTGGCCCCGGTCAGCGCCAGGCTGAAGGTCCAGACCAGGGACATCGACCTGCGGGTTGCCCAGTCCTACATCACGCCGTTCATTCGCCTGGAACTGCGCAGCGGCATGCTCGGCAGCGATCTGGCGGTCGACCTGAAAAGCACCGCCCCCCTGGCCTTCAGCGTCACAGGCCGCGCCCAGGTCGATCAGTTGCATACTCTGGATACCCTGAAAACCCGCGACTTCCTCAAGTGGCAACAGGTCGTGGTCGAAGGCCTGAACTATCAGCATGGGGACAGCCTGTCGATCGACAGGATCAACCTGTTCCAGCCCTATGCGCGCTTCATGATCAACGATGATCGCACCACCAACATCGATGACCTGCTGATCGCGCAGCCAGCAGACACAGGGGCAAAACCGGCAGCGAGCAAACCGGCCAGCAATGAAAAGCCGTTGGGTATCCACATCGGCGGCATTTTCATCAATGATGGTTCGGCCAACTTCGCCGACTTCAGCCTGACCCCGAACTTCGCCACCGCCATCCAGCAACTCAACGGGCAGATTGGCACCATCGACAGCCGCCAGCCCAAACCGGCCGGTGTCGACGTCAAGGGCAAGGTCGATCGCTACGCGCCGGTAACCATCAAGGGCTCGGTCAATCCGTTCGACCCGATGGCCAGCCTCGACATCGCCACCAGCTTCAAACGCGTGGAGCTGACCACGCTGACGCCCTACTCCGGCAAGTTCGCCGGCTACCGTATTCGCAAGGGCCGGCTCAATCTCGACCTGCACTACCAGATCACCAAGGGCCAACTCAAAGCTGAAAACAAAGTGGTGGTCGAACAACTGCAACTGGGTGAAAAAGTCGACAGCCCGGATGCCGTGAGCCTGCCGCTGAAACTGGCGATTGCCTTGCTCAAGGACGTCGATGGCAAGATCTCCATCGAACTGCCGATCACCGGCGACTTGAACAACCCGCAGTTCAGCATCATGCCGATTATCTGGCAGAGCCTGCGCAACCTGATCGTTAAAGCGGCGGCAGCACCGTTCAAGCTCATTGGTGGACTGGTCAACGGTGGTGGCGCGGAAGATCTGGGCAGTGTGTCGTTCGCAGCGGGTTCCAGCGACCTGAGCAAGGACGCCGAGGGCGCTTTGGACAAACTGTCCAAGGCGCTCAAGGAGCGCCCGGCCCTGCGCCTGGAAATCGAAGGCACCGCCGCCCAGAACGCCGATGGCCCACTGATCGCCGAACAGCGCCTGGAGCGTGAATATCAGTACAACTACTACAAAATGCTCCAGCGCCGCGGCGACAAGGTCCCGGCCCAGGCTTCGTTGCTGGAAGTACCGGACGACGAAAAGGGCCCGTTGCTTGAAGGTATCTACCGCATCCGCCTGAAAACCCAGCCCCCTGCCGAATGGAAGGATCTGGGCAAGGAAGAGCGCACCGCAAAAATGCGCGCCGAAGTGATCAAATTCTGGAGCTCCAGTGAAGTGCTGTTGCGTCAACTGGGCCAGGAACGCGCCAGCAGCATCAAGGATTACCTGGTCGACAAGGCGCAGTTGGAAGACGACCGGGTGTACTTCGTCGACGCCAGTCTGGGCGAGGCGCAAAGTGACGGCCGCGTGGTGACACCGATGCATCTGGACGCCGAGTGATGATTCGGTGGCTGCTGACAGGCCTGGTTCTGGCGCTCTGCGCCAGTCAGGCCTGGGCGGCCGATACCCTGCGCTGTGGCAGCCAACTGATCAGCGTCGGTGATCGCTCGAGTGAGGTCTTGCAAAAATGCGGTGAGCCGGTCAGCCGCGACTTGCTGGGGTACAAGCGCAGTGCAGATCGGCGCGAAGAGTTTCAGGTCGAGGAATGGACCTACGGACCGAATGGCGGGATGTATCAATACTTGCGGTTCGAAGGTAATCGGCTGAAGCAGATCAACAGCAAACGCGGAAACTGACCCCACCCCCAATTCATGTGAACACTCTTCAATGTTGGAGTGAGCTTGCTCCCACAATTGATTTTCAGCGCTACACATAAAACGGGCCCCGGCAAAAATGCGCGGGGCCTGTGGTGACCAACATTCGTTTGGCCCCGGTCCAGGCGAGAAACCTTGCCTTACTCGGCTTTCAGGCCGTCAGCGGAAACCGCTTTGACACCTTTGATTTTCTTGGTGATGGCCACTGCCATGTCTTTTTGCGAATTGGTCACGGCGTTGGTCGACGATAGCGATACCACGCCTTTGTTGGTTTCAACCTTGATGTCGCTACCTGGAATGCCTTTTTCGGTCATCAGGTCGGCTTTGACTTTGGTGGTGATCCAGATGTCGGAGGTAGCTTCTTTCGCTTCGGTCATTTCACCGGCAGCCAGCACCATTGGCGACTGAGTTGCCTGGGTGGTTTGAGCAAACGCAACGTTGACCATGGTCAGGGTCAGCGCGGTAGCAGCAGCGGCAGTGAAAGCGAACTTTTTCATACGAGTAACTCCTGTTTTTCGGAAAAGTCTGCCGGGTGCCAAGTCGGCAGGGTTACCTGGAATATTGCGAACGCTGTGCCAACTTCAAAACAGCGAGCAAAACCTGATAAATCAACAAATTATAAAATCAGCCAATTTTCGGAATCATGCAAAATGCACGAGACGCAGAAACGCTGCATGCAAGTTGCAGGTTTCTGGAAAGTTCCTAAGATCCTGAATTTCCGAGCTTTCTCTGTCGCTTTTGACGACGGGTCGATAAACAGGAAAAAACCACGCAAAAGCGGTAATGCTGTTCAGTTAAGGAAATTGTAGGAGCGAGCTTGCTCGCGATGGTCGTGAACGATGATGCGTGCTTTCTGATTTAACGCGTCGTACTTGCGATCATCGCGAGCAAGCTCGCTCCTACAGAGGACCACATTCGCTTAACTGAACAGCATTACGCAAAAGCGGGGACTTGATTCAGCCATTCATGTCGCGGAACCGGAACACCCTTTAGGCAAGTAGTCCTGGGAAACGCTGCTCTTACATGACCAGCCTTTGGTTTCGTCCCGTGTCAGGGTGACGGTTTTACCCAGGACCACCCCCGGGGCATTGTGCAACGTACATACGATTGATCCCGCCCCCTCCGGCGTTGTAGCCGTCACAGACAGGGCGCAGTGGTTGGTCGATGTCGCGCCGGCGGGCGCCACGTTGGCAATTGTCGGGGTTTCGCCCTGGCTGATCACATCCTCGAACGGCACTTTCATTGCAGTCAGTTCGGCCAACGCCGCAGTGACTTTGGCCCGAGCCTGGTATTTGGAATACATCGGCAGCCCCAGAGTTGCCAGGATCCCGATGATCGCCACCACGACGAGCAACTCGATCAGGGTAAAACCTTTTTGATTGTTCATGTACAAGCTCCATGCATGAGTCGAAAGCTCATGATCTGCCCCATGGCAGCACAGCCTGTGCCAAGGCCAAAAGCCCCTGTTGGCAGGGGGCATGGTGGCTGCAAAGCCCTTGCCTATTACCAGGTTCAGCACTATCTGACGTTTTTTGTCACCTTGCCCCTGCAGGTTTGGCCTCATCCCTTGACTAGGCTATAAGAGCGATTCAACCGGATTACCCAGGACTGAACATGGCGGTCAAGGCAGCGAAAATCAGCGTGTATGCATGGGAAGGCATCGACCGCAAAGGCACAAAAGTGACCGGCGAGCTCAGCGCTCAAAACCCGGCGCTGATCAAGGCGAAACTACGCAAGCAAGGCATCAGTCCCGGCAAGGTTCGCAAAAAAAAACCTGCGGTTTTCAACATGGGCAAGCGCATCAAGGCCCATGACATTGCCCTGTTCACCCGACAAATGGCGACGATGATGAAGGCCGGTGTGCCATTGCTGCAGTCGTTCGACATCATTGGCGAAGGTTTCGACAATCCGGCCATGCGCAAGCTGGTGGACGAACTGAAACAGGAAGTCGCGGCAGGCAGCAGCTTCGCCACCGCCCTGCGCAAGCAACCCCGGTATTTCGATGAACTGTATTGCAACCTGGTGGATGCCGGCGAGCAGGCCGGTGCCCTCGACACCCTTTTGGAGCGGGTCGCGACCTACAAGGAAAAAAGCGAAAGCCTCAAGGCCAGGATCAGGAAAGCCATGACCTACCCGCTGGTGGTGGTGTTCGTCGCGGCGATCGTCACCGCGATTCTGCTGGTCAATGTCGTGCCGCAGTTCGAATCCGTGTTCAAAGGCTTCGGCGCCGAACTGCCGGCCTTCACCGTGATGGTCATTGGCCTGTCGCAATTCATGCAGGCCTGGTGGTGGGTGGTTCTTGGAACGCTGATCACGATGGCCTTCGGCGTGCGCCACGCCCTCAGGACATCCCCGGCCTTTCGCGACCGGATGGACACCTGGCTGCTGAAACTGCCGCTGGTGGGCCCCCTGATGCACAAGTCTGCCGTGGCCCGGTTCGCCCGCACCCTGTCGACCACTTTCGCCGCTGGCGTGCCGCTGGTGGAGGCCCTGGAATCAGTGGCTGGTGCGACCGGCAATATCGTATTCAAGCGCGCGGTATTGCGCATCCGGCAGGACATCTCGACCGGCATGCAATTGAATTTCGCCATGCGTACCTGCGGCGTCTTCCCGAACATGGCGATACAGATGACCGCCATCGGCGAAGAGTCAGGCACCCTGGACGCCATGCTCGACAAAGTCGCGGGATTCTACGAAGACAACGTCGATAACATGGTCGATAACCTCACCAGCCTGATGGAGCCGTTCATCATGGTGGTGCTGGGTGTTATCGTCGGTGGACTGGTAGTTGCCATGTACCTGCCCATCTTCCAACTTGGCTCAGCGATCTGACATGCCCTTGAATGAAATTCTGACTCACTCTGCGCTGGCCTTTGTCCTTCTCGCAGGCATCACCGGCCTGCTGGTCGGCAGTTTCCTCAATGTCGTGATCTGGCGCCTGCCGAAAATGCTCGAACGCGACTGGCGTGAGCAGGCCCATGACATCCTCGGCCTGCCTGGCGAAACCCCGCTGCCGACCTACAACCTGTTGCTGCCCCATTCCCAGTGCCCGCACTGCGGTCACCGGATCCGTGCCTGGGAAAACATCCCGCTGCTCAGTTATGTGTTTTTGCGCGGCCGCTGTTCAGCCTGTGCGGCGGCAATCAGCCCGCGCTATCCGTTGACCGAACTGGCCTGTGGCCTGTTGTCGGCGTTTGTTGCCTGGCACTTCGGCTTCGGTTGGCCGGCCGCCCTGGTGCTGGTCCTGAGCTGGGGTTTGCTGGCGATGAGCCTGATCGACGCCGAACATCAGATATTGCCGGACGTACTGGTGCTGCCATTGATGTGGCTGGGGTTGATCGTCAACAGTTTCGGCCTGTTCGTGTCGTTGCACGAGGCGCTTTGGGGGGCGATAACCGGCTACTGCGTGCTGTGGTCGGTGTTCTGGCTGTTCAAGCTGATCACGGGCAAGGACGGCATGGGCTACGGAGATTTCAAGCTGCTGGCGATGCTGGGCGCCTGGGGCGGCTGGCAGATTCTGCCGCTGACCATCCTGCTATCCTCGCTGGTGGGGGCCATTATCGGGCTGATGATGCTGCGCTTGCGCAACGCAAAAACCTCGACGCCAATCCCTTTCGGCCCCTACCTGGCCATTGCCGGCTGGATTGCGTTGCTCTGGGGTGGTCAAATAACCGACCTCTATTGGCAGTTTGTCGGTTTGAAATGAATAGCCCTGTGGAAAAACCCTGGATTCTCGGCCTGACCGGCGGCATAGGCAGCGGCAAAAGTGCGGCCGCCCAACACTTCATCGACCTGGGCGTGCATGTGGTCGACGCCGATCATGCCGCTCGCTGGGTAGTGGAGCCCGGTCGCCCGGCACTGGCACAAATCGCTGAACACTTCGGCCCCGGCGTGTTGCAAGCCGACGGGCAACTGGACCGTGCAGCGCTACGCAAATTGATCTTCGAAGTGCCTGAAGAACGCCGCTGGCTGGAGGCCCTCCTGCATCCGCTGATCGGCGAGGAGATCGCTCACCACCTGGCGCTGGCAAAATCGCCTTATGCGATTCTGGTTTCGCCGCTGCTGATCGAGTCCGGGCAATACGTCATGACCCAACGGGTGCTGGTGATCGATGCCCCTGAACAATTGCAGATCGAACGCACCCTGCAACGTGACCAGACCAGTGAGCAGCAAGTCCAGGCGATCCTCAAGGCCCAGTCCAGCCGCCAGGATCGCGTGAGCCATGCAGACGATGTCGTGATCAATGACCGCGACCTTGCCTGGCTGCACAGCGAGGTCGAACGCCTGCATCACTTTTATCTTTCTTTGCGTGGAGGCCAGTCATGAGCCAACCAACAACCGTCGAATGCCCAACCTGTGGCGCTCCCGTGGAATGGACTGCCGAAAGCAAATACCGGCCATTCTGCTCCGACCGCTGCAAATTGATCGACCTGGGCGCCTGGGCGTCCGAAGAACACAAGATTCCAGTACCCCCCGATGCCGAGGACGAGATGTTCAGCGGTGACTTCGACCCGCGCCACTGATCCATCGAGTAGACGATTCCAGGTTTTGACATGGATCAGGACTTGGGATCGTCGTCCTTCCAGGGGGCAGAGAGGTAGCGTGTGCGGTTGAACGTCTCCAGCCACTCCGGACAAAACACCACCAGCGCACTGACCACCATGCCGTTGATAAACGCCTCGGGAAAGATGATCAGCCACAGGTAACCGACAAAATCCTCAAGCCAATACGGCATCTCGAAACGTTCATCCAACCACAGCAACCACAGCGCCAGCAGCAGGCACAGCAACGCCGACAGCGCGGCGGCAAAGAATCCGGAAACGAAGATATACACGAAGAGATTTCGCGGCTGCGCGCGCTCCACCAGAATGGCGCAGCACTCGGTGACCAGCACCGGCAGCGCAATCAACAGCGCGCCATTGACCCCGACCGCCGCCAGGTCCTGCCGGCCGAGCAACACCAGCCCCGTTTGCGCCACCAGGCCACCCACCAGCGCCAGCGGCCAGTCCAGCAGCAGGGTCACCGCTGTCATGCCGATAAAGTGATAAGACACGCCGGTATCGAAATCCCGCCGCACCAGCCACAACAGAAACAGCGCAAACACCGTTCCAAACAGCAGATGCTGACGACGGCTGTCGGTGAACAGCTCAACCCACGGCGCACGACAGATCGCCCAGATCAACACCGGCACATAGATCAGCCAGCCGACCGCAAGGGTTGACGATGACAGCAACTCTGCACCGATCATGGCTACGCGCGTCTCCCAGGCGAAGAACAACAGACATTCAGTCTACACCGCCGCTCGCCTGCCCTTCGACTTCAAGCCCAATGCCGCGGATCGTTCATCACCGCGTCATGTTCGGCGAACAGTTTCGGTAGCTCGGACTTGAGAAAGTCCACCCAGGTGCGGACCTTGGCATCGAGAAAGCGTCGCGAAGGATACAGCGCATACACATTGCGCTCGCGCAGGCGCCATGCCGGTAACACACGCAGCAAAGTACCGTCGCTCAATGGCCGGGTCGCGGCATAGAACGGCAGCAGGCTGATGCCCATGCCCGCCTCCGAAGCCTTGACCATCGACTCGGCAACATTGCACTGAAAGGTCTTGGCCGGGCTGACGGCGTGCTCGCCGCGCTCGTCCTGGAAAAGCCATTGATCGCTGTACAACGGGTCGAGCATGCGCAGGCATCGATGCTCGCTCAGCGCCATCGGTTGCTGCGGCACACCCCGGCGCTGCAAGTAAGCCGGGGAAGCACAGGGCACGCTGTAGATCTGCCCGACGGCCTGCGCAACCATTTGCGAGTCGGCCAATTCCGCAGCGATCGAAATCACCACATCGTGCCCCTCCTCCAGCGGATCGGGATTGCGCTGCGACAAGGTCAGCTCGAACACCACATCGGGATAAAGCTCGCTGTAGCGGGCGATCAACGGCGTAAGCAGCACACCCAGGCCGTTCATGCTGTGCACTCGCAGGCGTCCGGCCGGATTGATATGAGCGCCTCGGGCCTCGGCCGTCGCCTCATCCATGGCTTCGACGATTTGCCGGCTACGCAGCAGCAAGCGCTCGCCGGCGTCGGTCAGGCTCAAGCGCCGCGTGGTGCGTTGCAGCAGGCGCGCCTGTACGTGTTCCTCCAGGTCCGCCACCAATCGGGAGACCTGCGCGGTCGACAGATCCAGCGCATCGGCAGCCCCGGTGAAACTGGCGCAGTCCACCACCCGGATGAACACGCGCAAGTTGTTAAGCACATCCATAAGCCCCCCTCGGGCGCTGACTGTTACATTTTATGTAAGGCTGCATCCGGCGTTCGCCCCTTTATCCATCGGTGGCAAAGACTAAAATTCAGACATCAAACCGACATGGAGCACGCCAACATGAAAACGTTGATCAGCCTGTTGCTGAGCGTCATCGCCACCTCGGCCATGGCCGCTGACAACGAGCCCCTCGCGGTCCTGTACAACCCGGCGCAGCCACTGGACATCGCCAAGGTGGTTTCGGTGTCGGACACGGCGACCGCGTGCGGGGTTGTACCGGCGACCATGGTGTATGTCGATCATCAAGGCCAGACCCGACGCGTCACCTACGAAGTCATCGGTGATTGCACAAGCAACCTGTGATCAGGTGCTCATAGCAGGGTCCACGTGTAGCTAAGGATCAGGCGGTTTTCATCGATATCACTGCGGTAGTTGGAACGCGCCATGGCATTGCGCACGCGAATACCCAGGCCTTTGAGACTGCCGCTTTGCAGCACATAGCCAATATCCAGATCGCGTTCGCGGTCCTTGCCTTCAAACCCCTTGCCGGTATCGACGTTATTGCCGGTGATGTAACGCACGGTGCTGGTCAGCCCCGGTACGCCGAGCGCCGCGAAGTCGTAGTCGTAGCGTGCCTGCCAGGAGCGCTCATCGGTGAAGGCGAACTCGTAGGTCGGCACTTCGTTGCCCAGTGGCGAAATATTAGCGAACACCCGCGGGAAGGCGCTGTCGCCGAACATGCCCTGATAGCCGATGTAAAACGTATGACCGCCACGCTTGGCCGACAGCAACGAGAAGAACGCCTGGTTGTCGATGTTGCCCAACAGCTTTTTGCCATCCTCGCGGGAATCGAAGTAACCGAGATTGGCGCCGAGGATCCAGTCGCCCACTGGCTCGCTGTGCTTGAGGCCCAGGAAGCGCTGGTTATAGATGTCTTCCAGTTGCCCGTACCAGGCGCTGACCGAGCTGCGTTTGTCGTTGAAGGCATAATCGGCGCCGGCAAAGTTGAAACCGTCACTGCTGACCTGGCGCTGCGGCACATGGCCGAGCATGGCTTGCATCTTTTCGTCGCCGGCCTCGTTGCGCAGGCTGGTCGAACTCAAGTGACCGCCCTGCAGGGTCAGGCCATTGATCTCGCTGGAGGTGATGCTTGCGCCCTGATAACTCGGCGGCAGCAGACGAATATCGCTGAACACCAGTACCGGCAAGTTGGGTTGCAACTCACCAACCTTCAGCTCGGTCTTTGAGTAACGCATCTTCAACGCGCCCTCCAGACGGCTGTAATCGTTCGCCGCGCGGCCGTCGTCCTGCACCGGCAGCAAACCGGTATTGGTCCGGTCCGGGGCACTGTCGAGCTTGAGGCCGAGCAAGCCGATGACATCCACCCCAAAACCGACGGTGCCCTGGGTGTATCCGGACTTCACGTTGAGGATAAAACCCTGGGCCCACTCTTCTGCCTTCGATTGCTGGTTGGCGCCGACGATGTCGGAATAGTCGCGGCTGAAGTAGTAATTGCGCGCCTGCAACGTCGCTGTGCTGTCTTCGATAAAGCCTTTTTCGGCAGCCATCGCGCCCGTGGAAAAACTCGAGACGACAGCCAGGGACAACGCCGAACCGGTTGTTGGGAGAATCTGTTTCATCGTTTTTCTCTTGTTGTTATTTTTCGACTGATTGAAGGACTTCAGTTGCAGTGGTTTTACGAGTAGGAACGGGACGGCGGGCGCTCAACAGCCCATGGGTGACCATGCCGAAAATCAGCCCCCAAAATGCGGCGGATAATCCAAACAGTGACATGCCCGAAGCCGTGACCAGAAAGGTCACCAGCGCGGCTTCACGATCGCTAGGCACCGCCATCGCGCCCGTTAACGCGCCGGCAATGGCGGCGAACAAGGCCAGCCCGGCCAGTGCCGCGACCAGCTCTTTGGGGAACGCGGAAAACAGCGAAACCAGCGTGGCACCGAAGATCCCGAACAGCAGGTAACACAGGCCGCCAACCACTCCGGCCACATAGCGTTTGCGAGGATCTTCGTGGGATTCGCGACCGGTGCAAATCGCCGCGGTGATCGCCGCCAGATTCAGTCCATGGCAACCAAACGGCGCCAGCAGTGCCGTGCCCAGTGCGCAACTGGCAATGATCGGGCTCGCCGGCGTCGGATAACCGCTGGCGCGCAGCACCGCCATGCCGGGCACGAACTGACCGGTCAGCGCCACCATCACCAGCGGCAAGGCGATGTTCAGGATCGCGCCAAGGCTGAACTCGGGCGTGATCCACATCGGCGTGGCCAAGCCGATCACCAGCGCTTCACGATGCAAATCACCGGAGAACGCGGCAATCGAACACCCCACCAGCAACACCATCATCACCGCATAACGCGGCATCACACGCTTGCAGATCAGGTACGTGGCAAACATCGCCAGGACCAGCAACGGCTTGTGCTGCATCGACACGAACAAGCCGGTGCCGAAACTGAACAGAATCCCCGCCAGCATCGCCGCCGCGATGGCTGCGGGCAGTTTGCTGATGATCCGGTCGAAAGCCCCCGAGATGCCAACGGCGAAAATGATCAGGCTGCTGACCAGATAAGCCCCCACCGCCTCTGCCATGGAAATGTCCGGCAACAGCGTCACCAGCAACGCCGAGCCCGGTGCCGACCAGGCGATGATCACTGGAGCGCGGTAGCGCAGGCTCAAACCGATACCGAGCACGGCGCTGCCAATGGAGATCGCCCAGATCCAGGACGACAACACTTCCCGCGAAAGATGTGCCGCTTCTGCCGCCTGAAAGATGATCACCAACGGGCCGGCATAGGAAATCACCGTGGCAATGAATCCAGCCACGGCGGCTGACAACGAGAAGTCCTGGAAAAACGCTTTCATGATTCAGGCACCGGTCGCTGACAGCGCAGGGTTGACCGCAGAGGCGCTACGCCGGCTGCTGATGGCGAACACAGTCATGGCCAGGGCCGCCACCGCACCGGGCAAGGCAAACGCCATGAAATTCAGTTGCAGCGGCAGGCTGATCCCGAGCAAGGCGCCGCCCAGCAGCGGACCGACGATGGCCCCGTTGCGCCCAATGCCCGACGCCCAGCCCAGGCCGGTAGAACGAATCGTCATGGAATAAAACTGTGCGGCGCAGGCGTACAAAAGAATCTGCGAGCCGATGGTGGTGGCACCCGCAATGGCGATCAGCAGGTACAACACCGGCATCGGGCTGTTGAAGCCCAACAAAGTGATCGACGCCGCCGCCATGGCGAAAAACACCGCCAGCACTTTCGGCAGATTGAGTTTGTCGCCCAGCACCCCGCCGCCGACCGCGCCGAAGATCGCCCCGAAGTTCAACACCAGCAGGAACGACAGGCTCGAACCCAGGCTGTAACCGGCGTTGGCCATCAGTTTCGGCAGCCAGGAACTCAGCGCGTACACCATCAACAGGCAGCAGAAAAACGCCAGCCACAGCATCAGCGTGCGCAGCGCTCGGCCTTCACGGAACAACTGCAGCACCGGGGTGCCCGTGCCTTTCACTTCGGCCATGTGCAATTGATCAGACGCTTGCACGACGCAGGCCGGATCGATGCGCTGAAGAATATTGCGCGCCTCTTCATTGCGCCCCTGACGCAACATGAAGCCCACCGATTCGGGCAGGAAATACATGATCAGCGGCAACAACAGCAACGGCAGGACCGCCACGTAAAACACCGACTGCCAGCCAAAATTCGGGATCAGCACAATGCCCAGTCCGGCGGACAGCATGCCGCCCACCGAGTAACCGCTGAACATGATCGCGACCAGCGTGCTGCGGATTCTTTTCGGCGCGTACTCGTTCATCAGCGCCACGACGTTAGGCATCACGCCGCCAATGCCGAGCCCGGCAATGAAGCGACAGAGGCCGAACTCGGTGGGGTTGCGGACGAAACCATTGAGCACGGTGAAGCCACTGAAGAGCATCACGCAGATCGTGATGGCTTTTTTGCGGCCGATCCTGTCCGATAGCGGGCCGAAGAACAGTGCGCCAAACATCATGCCGAACAGTGCATAGCTGCCCAGCGCACCGGCCTGCAAAGGACTGAGCCCCCACTCTTTCATCAGCATCGGCAAGACCACGCCGTAGATCACCAGATCGTAACCGTCGAAAATGATGATCAGGGCACACCAGAACAGCACCATCCAGTGAAAGCGGTTGAAACGTGCGTTGTCGATAACCTCATGTACGTCGATCTTGCGCATGGCATATATCTCTTGTTGTTGTTTTTTTAGAGCGTCGGTAGCACGGCTTACGTCCGTACAGCCGAGGGTAGAGCCGCCCGACACGAGGCAATATCCAGCGCGCGCAGATCACTATCCGTTTTGTGCAGGGCCCAGGAACGGGCATGGGAACGGAAGGCTATGAGCCTCTGCGACAAAATTGTCTTCTTTGCGATCACATTTGAACGCTAAGCTTGGGCCTATGGATGACTCAGATTATTTACGCCTGCTGACCATCGCGGCCGAGCAAGCCAACGCGTTCCTGTCCAATGCCCGCAAATGGGAGCGTGAGCGTTGGGTGTGCCAGCGCCTGCTGCAAGGCTTGAACATTCCCTATCGCGCCGATGAGTTCGCCCCCGCCGGGGAGCCGCCGGATGTGTTGTTTCGCGATGCCAGTTTCGAGGTGTTCTTCGTGCTCGACGAAGGCCGGCGCCTCAACGATGAATGGCGCGATGAACTGCAACGCCGACGCAGCGCATTTTCCCTGAGTCAACTGGTGCGCCGCGAGGCCAAGCCACGACGTATCCCCGCCAACGAGTTCTTGCTGCGATTGGCGCCGACCTTGCGCAAAAAGGCGCACAACTACAAAGAGCGCGGCATGGATCTGGGGGAACTGGACATCATTGCCTTCGCCAGCCTCAAACGCGAAGTGCTGGACCTCAACAGCCATTTCCCGCCGCCCACCGAATACCTGCGCCAGGGCTGGCGTTCGCTGTCGCTGGTCGGGCCGACCTTTGCCCGTGTGCTGTTCGCTCACCCGGATGCGCCGGACTTCTTGCGCAGCAACCTGGGGCGCAGCATTGTTTTTGATGTCGGGATCAGCCTGTGAGACTCGAGCCTTTCCCCGGTCAGCAGCTAAGCTTCGTTCACAGCTGAATAATTTCCCTGTAGCTTCCATACATTCAGCAACGTCTACCCCTGACGAGGCCCGATATGACCAGCCGCCTGAACCCCGACGACCAAAAGCATGTCGAAGAGTACCTGCAGTTGTCCCAGCACCAAGTCGAGCGCCGACCTTTCCGGCCGTGGATGCTCCTTGTGCTGGTATTGGCAGTGACCATTGGTCTGGGCCTGTTGAGCCGACTTATCAGTTACCTGACGCTATGAGCTGCCTTGCGCTCGCTTGGGTAACGACGACAAAGATTTCTTTTAGCCTTGCGAGTTATCCCCATGTCCCATCGTATTGTCATTGTCGGCGGCGGCGCCGGCGGTCTGGAGTTGGCTACCCGCCTGGGTAAGACTCTGGGCAAGCGTGGCATAGCCAGCGTGATGCTGGTCGACGCAAACCTGACCCACATCTGGAAACCGTTGTTGCACGAAGTGGCGGCCGGTTCCCTGAACTCTTCCGAAGACGAACTCAACTATGTCGCCCAGGCCAAATGGAACCACTTCGAGTTCCAACTGGGGCGCATGAGCGGGCTCGATCGCGCGAACAAGAAAATCCAGCTGGCCGCCACCTATGACGACGCCGGTCTGGAACTGGTGCCGGCCCGCGAAGTGCCTTACGACTCGCTGGTGATCTCCGTCGGCAGTACCACCAACGACTTCGGCACCCAGGGCGCGGCGCAACACTGCCTGTTCCTCGACACCCGTAAACAGGCCGAGCGTTTTCACCAGCAACTGCTCAATCACTATTTGCGCGCTCACGCCGGCCAGACCGACACGATCGAGCAAATCAGCGTGGCCATCGTCGGCGCCGGTGCCACCGGAGTCGAACTGGCCGCCGAACTGCACAACGCCGCCCATGAATTGGCAGCCTATGGCCTGGACCGGATCAAACCGGAAAACATGCACATCACCCTGATCGAAGCCGGTCCACGGGTGCTGCCGGCGCTGCCGGAACGGATCGGCGGACCGGTGCATAAAACCCTGGAGAAACTCGGGGTCAACGTCATGACCAATGCCGCTGTCAGCGAAGTGACGTCAGACGCCTTGATTACCGCCGACGGCAAAGTGATCAACGCCAGCCTGAAGGTCTGGGCCGCGGGGATTCGCGCACCGGGTTTCCTCAAGGACATCGATGGCCTGGAAACCAACCGCATCAATCAGCTGCAAGTGCTGCCGACCCTGCAAACCACTCGCGACGAGAACATTTTCGCCTTCGGTGACTGCGCCGCCTGCCCGCAACCAGGCAGCGAGCGCAATGTTCCGCCACGTGCCCAGGCCGCGCATCAACAGGCTTCGTTGCTGGCCAAATCGCTGAAACTGCACATCGAAGGCAAAGCACTGCCGGAGTACAAGTACACCGACTACGGCTCGCTGATCTCGCTGTCGCGTTTTTCGGCTGTGGGTAACTTGATGGGCAACCTCACCGGCAGCGTGATGCTCGAAGGCTGGCTGGCGCGGATGTTCTACGTGTCGCTGTACCGCATGCACCAGATGGCGCTGTACGGGCCGTTTCGCACGGCGATGCTGATGCTGGGCAGCAAGATCGGGCGCGGCACCGAGCCACGGCTCAAGCTGCACTAAGTTCTTTAGCGCTCTGAAGGGCCTCTTCGCTGGCAAGCCAGCTCCTACAGGATTGATGTGACCTTGTAGGAGCTGGCTTGCCAGCGAAGCTTCTCATGGACTCCATAAAAAACCGGAACAAAAAAAATCCCCGTATCTTTCGATACGAGGATTTTTAATATGGTCGGGGTAAGGGGATTCGAACTCCTGACATCCTGCTCCCAAAGCAGGCGCGCTACCGGACTGCGCTATACCCCGGAAAAAAAAGGCACCTTTGAAAGGCGCCTTCCTCGATCAGCGCTTTTGGCCTCTGATCTTAAGATTCGATTCCAGCGCTAACTGGTTTCAAAAATGGTGGGTCGTGTGGGATTCGAACCTACGACCAATTGGTTAAAAGCCAACTGCTCTACCAACTGAGCTAACGACCCAAAAATGGTCGGGGTAAGGGGATTCGAACTCCTGACATCCTGCTCCCAAAGCAGGCGCGCTACCGGACTGCGCTATACCCCGGTTTGAAATTGGCTCCGTGACCAGGACTCGAACCTGGGACCCAATGATTAACAGTCATTTGCTCTACCGACTGAGCTATCACGGAACTACACATTTCAATTTACAACTTTGAAGCTTTACTGCGTTCTCTTCAACCCGTTCGCATCGCTGCATTCGTGTGTCTGAGGCGCGCTATTCTACAATCTTCAGCACCTCTGTCAACCCCCTAAATTGCTTTCAAGTTAATGATTTGCAACTTATTTTGGATTCCTGCATG
This sequence comes from Pseudomonas sp. A-B-19, assembly GCF_019947515.1. Lineage (NCBI taxonomy): Bacteria > Pseudomonadati > Pseudomonadota > Gammaproteobacteria > Pseudomonadales > Pseudomonadaceae > Pseudomonas > Pseudomonas sp. A-B-19. The sequence goes on along the minus strand of NZ_JAGYGN010000017.1, from coordinate 84,025 downwards.
GGGAGCGGAAACCCTGGTGGGTGACTGACTGCGGGGCGCACTTTACAAGCCTTTTCCTTTGAGTTCAACAGCCTAACGAAAAAAAAGCCTCGCAAGACGAGCAATGTTGTTCTTGCAGGAGCGAGCTTGCTCCGGGCGGCGTTCCGACGATGGTCTCAAAGGCGCCGCGTTTAGTCAGTTATCACACGCCATCGTTAACGACCATCGCTGGCAAGCTAGCTCCTACAAAGGATCAGACGAAAACGATTTCGTCGTTTTCCACCACGCCGTGAGCGGTATCGCCCGGCATGAATCGACCGGACAGGATCAGCTGCGCCAGCGGGTTCTCGATCCAGCGCTGGATAGCGCGCTTGAGCGGCCGTGCACCGTACACCGGGTCGTAACCGACCGCGATCAGCTTGTCCATCGCCTCAGGGCTGAGCTCAAGCTTCAGTTCGCGCTCGGTCAGGCGGCTGCGCAGACGGCCCAACTGAATCTCGGTAATGCCGGCGATCTGATCCCGCGCCAATGGCTCGAAGATCACCACTTCATCGACCCGGTTGATGAACTCCGGCCGGAAGTGCGTGGAAATCGCATCCATCACCGCAGCACGCTGCGCCTCACGATCACCGATCAGTTCCTGGATTTGCACTGATCCCAGGTTGGACGTCATGACAATCACGGTGTTCTTGAAATCCACCGTGCGGCCATGGCTGTCGGTCAGACGACCGTCTTCGAGTACTTGCAGCAGGATGTTGAACACATCCGGGTGCGCCTTCTCGACCTCATCCATGAGGATCACCGAATATGGCTTGCGGCGCACGGCCTCGGTCAGGTAACCGCCCTCTTCATAACCGACGTAACCCGGTGGCGCACCGATCAAGCGAGCCACGGAGTGCTTCTCCATGAACTCGGACATGTCGATCCGCACCATCGCCTCTTCCGTATCGAAGAGGAACTCGGCCAGCGCCTTGCACAGCTCGGTTTTACCGACACCGGTCGGGCCGAGGAACATGAACGAGCCGCTTGGCCGGTTCGGGTCGGACAACCCGGCGCGGGAACGCCGCACCGCATTGGAAACCGCCACGACCGCCTCTTCCTGGCCGATCACACGCTGGTGCAACAGGCTTTCCATCTTCATCAGTTTTTCGCGCTCGCCTTCGAGCATCTTCGACACCGGGATACCGGTCCACTTCGACACGACTTCGGCGATCTCTTCTTCAGTCACCTTGCTGCGCAGCAACTGGTTTTCGGGTTTGCCATGCTGGTCGACCATTTGCAGGCTGCGTTCCAGGTCCGGGATCACCCCGTACTGCAACTCCGCCATGCGGTTCAGGTCGCCTTTACGGCGGGCCGCTTCCAGTTCCTGACGGGACTGCTCGATCTTCTGCTGGATCTGCGCAGAACCCTGAACCTCGGCTTTTTCCGAGTTCCAGATTTCTTCGAGATCCGAGTACTCACGCTCATGACGAGCGATTTCTTCCTGCAATTTTTCCAGACGCTTCTTCGCCGCCTCGTCGCTTTCTTTCTTCAGCGCCTGGGACTCCACCTTCAGCTGAATCAGGCGACGCTCCAGACGGTCCAGCACTTCCGGCTTGGAGTCGATCTCCATGCGGATGCGGCTGGCGGCTTCATCGATCAGGTCGATGGCCTTGTCCGGAAGCTGCCGGTCAGTGATGTAACGATGGCTGAGTTTGGCCGCGGCAATGATCGCTCCGTCAGTGATCGCCACCTTGTGGTGAACCTCATACCGCTCTTTGAGGCCACGCAGGATGGCGATGGTGTCTTCTTCGCTCGGCTCGTCCACCAGCACTTTCTGGAAACGTCGCTCGAGAGCGGCGTCCTTCTCTATGTACTGGCGGTACTCGTTGAGTGTGGTGGCACCCACGCAATGCAGCTCACCACGGGCCAGGGCCGGCTTGAGCATGTTCCCCGCATCCATCGAGCCTTCGCCTTTACCGGCGCCGACCATGGTATGCAGTTCGTCGATGAACAGAATGATCTGCCCTTCCTGCTTCGACAGCTCATTGAGCAACGCCTTGAGCCGTTCTTCGAACTCACCGCGATACTTGGCACCGGCAATCAGCGCCCCCATGTCCAGGGACAACAGACGCTTGCCCTTGAGGCCGTCCGGCACTTCACCGTTGATGATGCGCTGAGCCAGGCCTTCGGCGATGGCGGTTTTACCCACGCCAGGCTCACCGATCAGCACCGGGTTGTTCTTGGTCCGACGTTGCAGCACCTGGATGGTCCGGCGAATTTCATCGTCCCGACCGATCACCGGATCGAGCTTGCCGTCTTCGGCGCGCTTGGTCAGGTCGATGGTGTATTTATCCAGGGCCTGGCGCGCCTCTTCGTGGTTCGGGTCGTTGACCGCCTCGCCACCGCGCAGGTTGTTGATTGCGTTCTCCAGGGCTTTCTTGCTCACGCCCTGACCAAGCAACAGTTTGCCCAGCTTGCTGTTCTCGTCCATGGCGGCGAGCAGCACCAGTTCGCTGGAGATGAACTGGTCGCCCTTCTGCTGGGCCAGACGATCGGCCTGGTTGAGCAGGCGCGCCAGATCCTGCGACATGTTCACGTCGCCGGTCGGGTTCTGGATTTTCGGTAGCTGGTCGAGCTCTTTGGTCAACTCTTTACGCAGGCTGTTGACGTCGAAGCCCACCTGCATCAGCAGAGGCTTGATCGAGCCGCCCTGTTGCTCGAGCAAGGCTTGCATCAAATGCGCCGGTTCAATGGACGGATGATCGTGGCCGACAGCCAGGGATTGGGCATCGGACAACGCTAACTGCAATTTGCTGGTTAAACGGTCTATACGCATGGGTCACCTTCCTTTTGAGCAGGCCGGACCTATAAACATCCCGAATGAAGAAACCTGCCAGATAGCACAATAGATGTGGTCGATTCTGGGAGTTTCAAGCGTCGGGACGTTGATGCAGGTCAGCTCAGTCTAGTATTCGAGCCAGATAAGGGAGGCAAATCGGCCGGTGCGGGACGCACGGCGATAAGAAAAGAAGCGCGGATCGGTCACGGTGCAAAAACCGCCACCATAGACAGCTGTGACGTCGCGAGCTGCCAGGCGCAGGCGCGCCAGCATATAGATGTCGGCCATGAACTTGCCGGGATTTTGGCTCGGCACAAAGGCTTCTGCCGCTTGCGGCAACTGCTGCACGAAGGTTTCGCGCACTTCAGGCCCAACTTCAAAGGCTTGCGGACCGATGGCCGGACCAAGCCAGACCAATACCTCGTCAGGCGGTACCACCAGACTGTCGAGCGTGGCCTCCAGTACACCAGCCGCCAGCCCGCGCCAACCGGCGTGGGCCGCCGCGACACGAGTACCGGCACGGTCACAAAACAACGCTGGCAGGCAGTCGGCGGTCATCGCCGCACAGGCGATACCGGGTGTCGACGTCCAACTGGCATCGGCGGTGACCACCCGGCCCGGATCGGCATGGGCCACGGCAATACCGTGGACCTGTTGCAGCCAGGCCGGTTGAATGGAGAAATGATCGGTAAGACGACGGCGATTCTCGGCAACAGCTTCAGGGCTGTCGTCGACGTGATCGCCGAGGTTGAGGCTGTCGAACGGCGCCACACTGACGCCGCCCGCACGGGTGGTGACGCAGGCCTTGACCCCGGCCGGCGCGGGCCAGTCAGGAATCAGCCAGTCACTCATCCGATGAACGCCTCGCGGTCTTGCTTGAGCAGGGTCAGCAGCCAGACGAAATCTTCCGGCAACGGCGATTCCCAGCTCATCCGCTGACCGGTGGTCGGATGATCCAGTTCCAGGAAACGCGCGTGCAGCGCCTGACGCGGGAAGTTTTTCAGGGATTCGACCATGGTTGGGTTGGCGGCCGGCGGAATACGGAAGCGACCACCGTAGGCGGGATCTCCGACCAACGGGTAGTTGATGTGCGCCATGTGTACGCGAATCTGGTGCGTACGACCGGTTTCCAGCTTCACCCGCACGTGGGTGTGGGAGCGGAAACGCTCGAGCACGCGGTAATGGCTGACGGCCTGCTTGCCGCCTTCCATCACGGCCATGCGCTGGCGCTGCTGGCCGTGACGACCGATCGGCGCATTGATCTTGCCTCCGGCTGTCACCACACCGATCACGATGCACTCGTAGATTCGGCTGACGCTGCGGCTCTGCAACTGCGTCACCAACTGCGTCTGCGCTTGAATGGTCTTGGCCACCACCATCAGACCGGTGGTGTCCTTGTCCAGACGGTGCACGATACCGGCGCGGGGCACATTGATGATGTCCGGCACGTGGTGCAGCAAGGCGTTGAGCAGGGTGCCATCGGCATGACCGGCAGCCGGGTGTACCACCAGGCCCGCAGGCTTGTTGATCACCAGGATGTCGTCGTCTTCGTAGACGATGTCCAGGGCAATGTCTTGAGCGACCCATTCGCCCTGAGCTTCCTGCTCGGCAGTCAATTCAAGGATGGCGCCGCCATGGACAATGTCTCGCGGGCGGATAACCGCCCCATCCACAGTCAGGCGGCCGTCTTTGATCCAGGCGGAAAGGCGCGAGCGCGAGTGCTCAGCGAATAATTGTGCGGCGACTTGATCGAGGCGTTGGCCGCCCAATTCGGACGGCACCTCTGCGCGAAGTTCAATTTTATCGGACATGCTCAGACTAGGCGTCGGCACAGCCTTTGGTTTCGGCTGCGCGCTTGTGGTTAAATACGGCGTCTTTTGCCCCGAGGCTATTCAACGGGGCGTTCATCATAACAGGACGGCCACGCCCAAGACAGCGGCCGTCATAGGGACGCAAGCCGCCATGCAAGTGAAACACCTGCTGCTGATCGCCATCCTCGCATTGACCGCTGCTTGCTCATCGAAGGAAGTCGTAGACGAAAACCTCAGTGAGGTCGAGCTGTACCAGCAGGCTCAAAATGACCTGGACAACAGTAGCTACACCAGTGCCATCGCCAAGCTCAAGGCTCTGGAATCGCGTTATCCGTTCGGTCGTTATGCCGATCAGGCGCAACTCGAACTCATCTACGCCAACTACAAGAACACCGAGCCAGAAGCCGCCAAGTCCGCTGCGGAACGCTTCATTCGTCTGCACCCACAGCATCCGAACGTCGATTATGCCTACTACCTCAAGGGCCTGACTTCTTTCGACCAGGACGTCGGCCTGCTGGCGCGCTTCCTGCCACTGGACATGACCAAGCGTGACCCGGGTGCCGCCCGCGACTCCTATAACGAGTTCGCCCAGCTGACCAGCCGCTTCCCGAACAGCCGCTACGCACCAGACGCCAAGCAGCGCATGATTTATCTGCGCAACTTGCTGGCGGCCTACGAAATTCACGTGGCCGACTACTACCTGACCCGTCAGGCCTATGTCGCCGCCGCGAACCGCGGTCGTTACGTGGTGGAAAACTTCCAGGAAACCCCTTCGGTCGGCGACGGCCTGGCGGTGATGACCGAGGCCTACCAGCGCATGCACCTGGACGAACTGGCTGCCACCAGCCTGGAAACCCTGAAACTCAACTACCCGAACCACCCGACGCTGGTGGACGGTCAGTTCGTACCGACCGTGGCCGAAGCCGACAACCGTTCGTGGCTGAGCAAGGCGACCCTGGGCCTGATCGAGTCCCGTCCGCCGCTGCCACCGGGCGAAACCCGCGCCAACCAGGACGTACAGAGGCAGTTCCAGGACGCCAAGGACGCGATCCCGGCCGAGCTCAAGCCTAAAGACGACAATGGCGACGCGGTCGAAGAAGAAAATCACGAAGCGCAAGGCAACGACAGCGACCGCTCGTGGTTCAGCCGCATGACTTTCGGCGTGTTCGACTGACACCTCGGGTTGTGCAATGAGGGAGACTTTCGAGTCTCCCTTTTTTATTTCAGCGCTTTATTACACTGTGCGCCTGTCAGGTCCTTGGCTAAACTGCCGCTTCATCAATCAAAAAGCAGCACACCATGCTTCGTTTATTGTTCTGGATTGCCCTGATTGCCGCTGCAGTATGGTTCTGGCGCAAGTTCAAGGGGCAGGCATCCACCCCCAGGCCCCCTGCCGAACGAGAAGCGGCGCCCATGGTCCGTTGTGCCCATTGCGGCGTTCACCTGCCCCGTGACCGCGCGCTGAGCCACGACCAACAATGGTATTGCAGCCAGGCTCATCTCGAGCAAGACAAGGGTTCCAGAGGCCGCTGATACGTCACCGGAAATGACGGCCGATTGAGGACTATCGCACGCACCCAAGGAACTGAAAGGCGTCGATCGACGTCTGACGCAGATTATTCAAGATCACTCTCTGCGAATGAACCGGGTAATCGAAAACGTCCTCCACTGGTTGTGCCGCGAGCAAATGTCGCCGCTACGGCTCGACCTGAAATCACTGGAAATACTCAATAATGAAGCCCCAGCCCCCTATATCAAGGGTCTGGGGCTTTATCGGTCCGGCCAGCCGGACGAAAGCATTCTGTCCCGCCTAGACTTCGAGGCACGCCAGGAAAACGGCTGCTTTTGCATTACCTTTGCTCACGGACGGAGCCCATGTTGAATACGAGACCACGACAAAAAGTCTTGATCGTCGATGACGAGCCGGACATTCGCGAACTCCTGGAAATCACCCTGGGAAGGATGAGACTGGAGACGTTCAATGCCCGCAACGTCGGCGAAGCGCAATCCCTGCTGAAACGCGAATCCTTCGATCTATGCCTGACCGACATGCAATTGCCGGATGGCACTGGCCTGGAGTTGGTGCAGCACATCCAGCAAAGCCACCCTCAGGTCCAGGTGGCGATGATCACCGCCTATGCCAGCCTCGAAACCGCGATCAATGTGCTCAAGGCCGGGGCATTCGACTTCCTGACCAAACCGGTGGACCTTACGCGCCTGCGTGAACTGGTCACCAGCGCCCTGCTGGTTCCTGCCCGCGGGGTCGGCTTCGATCGATGTCTGCTGGGAGACTCATTGCCCATGCGCAACCTGCGCAAACAGATCACCAAACTGGCCAGCAGCCATGCGACGGTATACATCAGCGGAGAATCCGGCAGCGGCAAGGAGTTGGTCGCGCGCCTGATCCATGAACAAAGCCCTCGCGCCAATCAGCCGTTCATTGCGATCAACTGCGCGGCGATTCCTTCGGAACTGTTGGAGAGCGAGTTTTTCGGCCATCGCAAAGGCAGTTTCAGCGGCGCCATCGAAGACAAGCCCGGTCTGTTCCAGACAGCTCACGGCGGCACCCTGCTCCTCGACGAAGTGGCTGACCTGCCGTTGGCCATGCAAGTCAAACTGCTGCGCGCGATTCAGGAGAAAGCCGTACGCAGCGTCGGCGGGCAGCAGGAAGTGGCGGTGGATGTGCGCATTCTCTGCGCCACGCACAAGGACCTTGGCACCGAAGTCGCCGCCGGACGCTTTCGTCATGATCTTTACTACCGTTTGAACGTGATCGAGCTCTCGGTGCCGCCCTTGCGTGAGCGTCGTGATGACATCGAAATACTGGCCAGCCACATACTCAAGCGTCTGGCCGCCGATACCGGTCAACCTGCAGCGAGACTCCACTCCCAGGCCCTCGACGCGCTGAAAAACTATCGCTTCCCGGGCAATGTGCGGGAACTGGAAAACATGCTCGAACGGGCGCACACACTGTGTGAGAACAATCAGATCGAAGCCGGTGACCTGCGCCTGGCGCAAGGCAACTGTGGGGCTGAAGGTGGCTTGCCGGACCTGACCCGGATCGACAATCTGGAAACCTACCTGGAAAACGTCGAACGCCAACTGCTGCTCCAGGCCCTGGAGCAAACCCGCTGGAACCGCACGGCGGCGGCTCAGCGATTGAATCTGTCATTCAGGTCGATGCGTTACCGACTGAAGAAGCTGGGACTGGATTGAGGCCCCCATCGCGAGCAAGCTCGCTCCCACAATGGTTCTGAGGTGTTCGCAGTTGTTGTGTTCACCAATGACCCTGTGGGAGCGAGCTTGCTCGCGACGGCGATCTGACAAACGACAACTGTCCCGCAGTCAAAGCCGCCCGGCAGGCGCATAAGGCGCCGGATCGATAATCGGCGCCCGGCCCAGCATCACATCGGCAAACAACTGGCATGACGCTGGCGCCAACACCAGCCCGTTGCGGTAATGCCCGCAGTTGAGCCAGAGCCCGCCAAACCCCGGTACCGGGCCGATATAAGGAATGCCCTCGGGTGACCCCGGGCGCAATCCGGCCCAATGCCCCACCACTTCGGCCTCGGCCAGTGCCGGAATCAATTCCACCGCGGACGCCTTCAGGCTTTCCAGTGCCGACCCGGTCGGTGTTTTGTCAAAACCTTCATGCTCCAGCGTACTGCCGATCAGAATGTGCCCGTCGCGCCGGGGAATCGCATAACGGCCCTTGGCCAGGACCATGCTCGGCAGGAAATCCGCCGCGCACTTGTAGAGAATCATCTGCCCTTTCACCGGCTCGACCGGCAGCGTCAGATCCAGATGTTTGAGCAAATCACCACTCCAGGCCCCCGCCGTCAGGACGACTTGATCGCCCAAGACGGCACCTGTGGCGGTCTGCACGCCGACCACTTTATTGCCGTCACGAACAAACCCGCTGACTTCGCAGTGCTCATGGATCGTCACGTTCGGCAGCGCCAGCAACGCGGCCTTGAGTGACTTCACCAATCGCGGATTACGCACGTTGGCGACGTCGGCCATGTAGATCGCCCGGGAAAAACCGCTGCCCAGCACCGGCACGGCGTCGTGGGCTGCCGTAATATCCACCGCACTCAACGGACGATTTTCCCGGGCGGCCCATGCCAGCGCTTCAGCCTCGTCATCCAGATCCAGCCAGTACAGACCGGTGGTGTGCACTTCAGGATCAACGCCGGTGGCGGCAAACAAGCGCTCGCCCAGTTGTGGATAGAAGTCCTGGGACCAGTGAGCCAACGCGGTGACCGCCGGGCTGTAGCGCCATGGGTAAAGCGGCGAAACGATGCCGCCACCCGCCCAGGACGATTCCTGGCCTACGTTCGAGCGATCCAGCAGCACAACGCTTTGCACTTCGGACGCCAGATTGAAGGCCGTCAGCAAGCCAATCACTCCGCCGCCGACAATCACCACTTGCTGTTGCCTGGTCATGTTCTGATCCAATCGTTAAATAGACAGAGGGTGCAACAGGCACCCGAAAAAAACTCAGCGCCCCCAGCAGTCTTTGCTGGTCAGGCCGGCTTTTGCGTTGATCATGCCGAGGACTCCGGTATTGGTGATGGTCAGGTCGCCACACTTGTCAGTGGCCATGCTCGAGTCAGCCTTGCGCACCGCCGTCAGCAGAAAGGTCTGGTCGGTGAGGGTCGGTGTGATGGCATAGTAATCATTGCCGGCACTGAGGCCAGTCGCATCGGTGTAGGCATTTTTTTGCGAGTAGAAGCGTTCCAGAAGCTGCGCCTGCTCCGAGAGCAGACCGGCTACTTCTGCGCGACGGCCCTTGTTCAGGTATTCGGTGAAACTCGGGGCGGCAATGGTCATGACAATCCCGATGATCGCAATCACGATCATGATTTCGATCAGGGTAAAACCGCGGTTGGAACTACGCATGCCTCAACTCTCACTTACTGTATTTGTCGCCACATGATGCGACGGCTGCCGCCGGATTTTTCCATCCCTGCAGTACCGTCGCCAGTGGAATCGTTGACGGCGCCGCCATTATCACCGGCGTCCTGGGTCGAATGCTCTCCAACAAAGATCACGCCGTCGGAGAGCGTGTCGCTGTTGTCGACTATTCCATCGCCGTTGCTGTCGAGCATCTTAACGCCGATTGACTTGGGCAGCTTCAGGCAGACGGCTTTCAACCCCTGATTACTGTGGTAAAAACCGTACCAGTTGCCATTCGCCAGACAGGTTGGCCGGTTCAGCGCTGGCGAATCCGCTGTCGTGGCAGCGTGTGCCGACATCGACAGGTCAATCGCGACTACGACACCGATCAGTTGTGACCATAACCTGACAGGTCGCTCAGTACTTCGCATAGATGCTCTCCACCACACTGCGCAAATGCCCCGCGATGCCGACCGCCGTTACCCGATACAGGGTCGCCGGGGTATTGATGGGCACATTCACCGCATTTTTGCTGATACCAATATTTTGCACGCCATAAAACCCCTTGCCCGATGCAACCCAGGTCACGCCTGAAGAGGCGTTGAAACCGGCAGCGGTAATAGTCGACGACTCGGACGGTGGTGCGCATTGAACGATGCCGCTGCAAACAGGTAACGCATAACTGTCCCGCCGCACGGCACTCTCGCCCACCCGCAATGCGGCTTCGGCACTCTGGAACGACTGATTGCGCAAGGCGACGCCACCGGCCATTTTTTCCTGCAGGCTGGCACTCTGCATCGATGAAAGGCCCATCAGCGTCAGCAAGAGCAAGAACACCAGACTGACCAACAGTGCCATGCCGCGTTGAGCGCAATACGTCATGGGAGACCGAATCATTGGCACCCTCTCATGGCAAGCGGTTGCGCAAAGCGGCAACCACGTTGAAGGTTTGATCGCTCACCCGGCGATTCGGATCGGTGAGGGTCAGGCTCAGGCGAACGCTACGAATCAGCGCGGGATCCGGCGGGTTGCTGCTGTAGCGCGAAGCAGCCAGATCAGTGGCCGTACTGGCCAGGCCGAAGCTCACGTCGAAAGCGCTGACGTTGTCCACCAATACCTGGGGCGCAGCGGCCCCGCCCTTCATCAGCAGTTGGTTGTTGCTGAAGCTGTAAATCAGCCGCCGGATCGGAAATGCCAGCTGCCCTGCCGCTGGAGTCCGCCCCTCACTGTAGGCCGTCGAATTGTTTCGACAATCGGTAAGCACGGTCCAGTCCGGCTTGCCGCCATTGCCGCCGACATCCGCCGTAACCAGCGTCAACTTGCGGCCACCGTTGTCCCAACGTATCGGTGCAAGCTGACTGGCATGGAAATCCCTTTTCTCACTCGAATCGGTGATCGTTTCCAGACAACCGAACATCCCGACCATGCGGACTTCCTGAATCATTTTGCTCAACACGAAACGTGCGTCCTCCTGCATGTTCGCGGCCGCATTCTGGCTGAGCCAAGTGTTCTTGGCTGCGATGGAAACCTGTACCACGCCCAGCACCACAACCAGGCTCAACGCCATGGCGATCAGCAGTTCGACCAGGCCAAATCCCTTGCTGCGGCGACTCACGGGGTCACCACCGGATCAATGGCCGTGCGACTGGTCAGGACGAAGCTGCGCCGCGAGTCGGCGGCCTTCGCAGCCCGTGAGTCGTCCCAGGTAATCGTGATGGTGTACACCTGCTGATTGACGGTGACGCTGCCCGTCGCGGTAGCACCGAGCGAATTGACAATATTGGCGTTGAAGTCAAACAGGTCCTGATCCCGGGTAACGTCCGGATTGCCCGAAGCCGGCGGCGCGATGGTGTAGTCCGCAGCGGCATTGGCGCGAATGCGGTCCATCATGTCGTAGGCGATAAAACTGGCCTGACTGTTCATTCGCGCGCTATCGGTGTACTTCAACGCATTGAGCTGAAACGCCGCTGCTCCCAGCAACCCCACGCCCAGAATGACTAGCGCCACCAGCACTTCGATCAGCGTCATGCCTTCCTGCCTGCGCTTGCTCCCTGCTTTCATCCGCAATTTCCACCCAATAGAATTCGTCCGTTCAAACACACCGTCAGCGTCCTGCTCTGTGCGCCCCGCCCATAGCTGATCACCACCTCCGAGGACGATGATGACAATCCGCCCATACTGTTGAAATCGATGAAAGTCAGGCCTGAGGTTAGTGCCAGATTTGCGCCGCTGCTCATCGCTGGAACAACCCGCAATACATTGGCCAAAGCGCCCGTACCGTCGTAAACCGCCAGTTCCCCACTCCAGACATCCCCACCGGCCGTCGGGCGCACCCGTGTGGTGTTGCCCCGCTCGACGGCTTCGAGCCGGGCAAAATTCAGGGCTCGTCGCAAGTCAGCGATTTCAGCATCAGCTCTGGTTGTTTGCGTCGAGCGGGTAAACGCCGGGACAGCCAGCGTCAGCAGAATCAGAAGGATCGCGAACGCGACCAGCAACTCGATCAGCGTGAAACCTTTTGTAGGATGATCCATCGAGATCTTCTGTTTCCTTCGGCTATACCTGACCTTGCACCACACAACATTCGAGCGATGCGGCGCGTTTGCGTTGCCATTTCTCGCGCAGGGATTGCGCGAGCCACAGCACACCAGGGAGGGAGATGTCATGCGGCAACAAGGCTTCAGCCTGATCGAACTGCTCATGGGACTGGCAATTACAGGAATTGTTCTGCATTTGATCAGCCCGACATACGGAGCACTCATCGAGTCGAACCAAAGAGAGCAAGCGGCACAGGCTCTTTTCAGTGGTATTCGCACCGCCCGGACGGAAGCCATCGTCCGTAACCAGGCCGTGGTGATTCACGGCATCAATGGCGACTGGAGCCAGGGCTGGCGGATCATTCTGGATATCAGCGGCAAGGGAGAGATGGACAGCGACAATCCACTGCTGGCCCAACACCAGAGCGGCGCACGCCTGTCGATTGTGGGGAACGGTCCGGTCGAAAGCTCAATACGCTTCAGAGGTCAGGGCGAGTCACTGTTTGGAGGGACGCTACACGTTTGCGCTGTTCGCAAACCGGTGAGCCAACATCAAGTGGTGTTGGCCCGGACCGGTCGCGTCAGCCTGCGTAGCGACAAGGCTGAGCATCCGTTATGCGAAAAGAGGAAAAAATTCAGGTCAACGAGCGAACGCGCAGTTCTTTAGGCATCGAGAACGTAATGTTCTCCTCGCGACCGGCCAGCTCATCGGCACCGGTGGCACCCCAGGCCTGCAACTGCTGGATCACGCCGCGCACCAGGACTTCCGGGGCGGATGCACCGGCGGTGATGCCGATACGCTCGACACCATCGAACCAGCTCTTTTGCAGGTCTTCGGCACCGTCGATCAGGTAGGCCGGAGTGGACATGCGCTCTGCCAATTCGCGCAAGCGATTGGAGTTGGAGCTGTTCGGACTGCCGACCACCAGTACCACGTCACACTCGTCGGCCAGTTGCTTGACCGCGTCCTGACGGTTTTGCGTGGCGTAGCAAATGTCGTCCTTGCGCGGTCCACCGATGGCCGGGAAGCGCGAACGCAGAGCGTCGATAACGCGGCTGGTATCGTCCATCGACAGCGTGGTCTGGGTCACAAAGGCGAGTGCTTCAGGGTTGTTCACCTGCAACGCCGCAACGTCTTTCTCGTCTTCGACCAGGTAGATTGCGCCGCCATTGCTGGCATCATACTGGCCCATGGTGCCTTCGACTTCCGGGTGACCGGCGTGGCCGATGAGAATGCATTCACGGCCGTCGCGACTGTACCGCGCCACCTCGATGTGGACTTTGGTCACCAGCGGGCACGTGGCGTCGAACACTTTCAGCCCACGGCCAGCCGCTTCACTGCGCACGGCCTGGGAAACGCCGTGGGCACTGAAGATCACGATGACATCGTCCGGCACCTGGTCCAGTTCTTCGACGAAAATCGCACCACGGGAGCGCAGGTCTTCGACGACAAACTTGTTGTGAACCACTTCATGGCGCACGTAGATCGGTGGCCCGAAGACTTCCAGGGCGCGGTTGACGATTTCGATCGCCCGGTCCACACCGGCGCAGAAGCCACGGGGATTGGCGAGTTTGATTTGCATGCTGTGCCTCGTGTCTTGCGCGCAGGGAATTAGATCATTTGTAGGAGCTGGCTTGCCAGCGAAGGGGGCAGCCAATTCACCACAGGGCTTGAAGGCCCCTTCGCCGGCAAGCCGGCTCCTACATAAAAGCGATTACAGCGCCTTGACGGAAATGATTTCCACGTCAAAGGTCAGCGTCTTGCCAGCCAGCGGATGGTTGAAGTCGATGGTCACTTGCGCATCATCGAACTCTTTGACCACACCTGGCAATTCAGTATTGGCTGCATCGTTGAAGATCACCAGCAAGCCAGGCGACAGTTCCATGTCCTGGAACTGTGAGCGCGGGATGATCTGCACGTTTTGCGGGTTGGGCTGGCCGAAAGCGTTTTCCGGCTCGATGCACAGCGTACGCTTGTCACCCGCCTTGAAACCGAACAGGGCCGCTTCGAAACCTGGCAACAGGTTGCCGTCACCGACCTTGAAGGTCGCCGGGGCTTTGTCGAAAGTACTGTCCACGGTGTCGCCGTTCTCCAGGCGCAACGCGAAATGCAAGGTGACTTCCGTGTTCTGACCGATGCGTTGCTCAGCCAATACCTGTTCAGTCATGAACGGTTTCTCCGGTCTTTTTACTTTTGAACATATCCAGTGCCAGCATGACAGCACCAACCGTGATTGCACTGTCGGCAAAGTTGAACGCCGGGAAATACCAGCGGTTCTGCCAGTGCACCAGAATGAAATCGATCACATGCCCCAGGGCAATGCGGTCATACAGATTGCCCAGCGCGCCGCCAAGCACCAGTGCAAGCGCTATCGCCAGCCAGGTCTCGTTGCGCCCCAGACGCTTGAGCCACACCACCAGCACCGCACTGACCACGACAGCGATCAACGCGAACAGCCAGCGCTGCCAGCCGGAGCTGTCAGCCAGAAAGCTGAATGCCGCACCGGTGTTGTAGGCCAGGGTCCAGCTGAAGTAATCGGGGATCACCACGATTTGCTGGTACATCGCAAGCTTGCCTTCGAAGTAGAACTTGCTGGCCTGGTCGATGACCAGAACCAGCAAACTCAACCAGAGCCAGCTCAGCCGTCCGAAACGGCCAACGGCATTAGGCATAGTGACGGACCTCGCCAGCGCCACTGATGTTGTCGACGCAACGGCCGCAGATTTCCGGATGCTCCGGGTTCACGCCGACGTCTTCACGGCAGTGCCAGCAACGGGCGCACTTGGCGTGGCTCGACTTGACGATCTTCAGCTTCAGGCCGCTGACTTCGGTGACCACAGCGTCGGCCGGTGCCTGCGCCAATGGTGCAACACTTGCGGTCGACGTGATCAGTACGAAGCGCAGTTCGTTGCTCAGCCTGGCCAGGTCGGCGGTCAGCGCGTCTTCGGCGAACAGCGTCACTTCGGCTTGCAGGTTGCCACCGACAGCCTTGGCCGCACGCTGGATTTCCATTTCCTTGTTGACCGCGACCTTGACCGCCATGATCCGGTCCCAGTAAGCGCGATCCAGCTCGAAGCCTTGCGGCAGTTCGGTCAGGCCTTCGTACCAGGTATTGAGCATGACGGACTCGTTACGCTCGCCCGGCAGGTACTGCCACAGTTCGTCAGCGGTGAACGCCAGGATCGGCGCGATCCAGCGCACCAGCGCCTCGCTGATGTGGAACAGCGCGGTCTGGCACGAACGGCGGGCCTTGCTGTCGGCACCGGTGGTGTACTGGCGGTCCTTGATGATGTCGAGATAGAAGCCGCCCAGCTCCTGCACGCAGAAGTTGTGGATCTTCGAGTACACGTTCCAGAAGCGGTATTCACTGTAGTGCTCCTGCAGCTCGCGTTGCAGCAGCAGAGTACGGTCCACGGCCCAACGGTCCAGTGCCAGCATTTCTTCGGCCGGCAGCAGGTCGGTGGCCGGGTTGAAACCGGTCAGGTTCGAAAGCAGGAAGCGCGCGGTGTTACGGATACGGCGGTAGGCATCCGCACTGCGTTGCAGGATCTGCTCGGAAACCGCCATTTCACCCGAGTAGTCGGTCGAAGCGACCCACAGGCGCATGATGTCGGCGCCCAGGGTGTCGTTGACTTTCTGTGGCGCAATCACGTTGCCCAGGGACTTGGACATCTTGCGGCCGGACTCGTCGACGGTGAAGCCGTGGGTCAGCAATTCGCGATACGGTGCGTGGTTGTCGATAGCGCAACCGGTCAGCAGCGACGAGTGGAACCAGCCACGGTGCTGGTCCGAGCCCTCCAGGTACAGGTCGGCGCGTGGGCCGGTTTCGTGGCCCATCGGGTGCGAACCGCGCAGGACGTGCCAGTGCGTGGTGCCCGAGTCGAACCAGACGTCCAGGGTGTCGCTGATCTTGTCGTACTGTGGCGCTTCAGCGCCCAGCAGCTCGGCGGCGTCCAGCTTGAACCAGGCTTCGATGCCTTCGACTTCAACGCGCTTGGCAACTTCTTCCATCAGCTCGACGGTACGTGGGTGCAGCTCGCCGCTTTCCTTGTTCAGGAAGAACGGGATCGGCACGCCCCAGTTGCGCTGGCGGGAGATGCACCAGTCCGGACGGTTGGCGATCATCGAGTGCAGGCGCGCCTGGCCCCAGGCCGGAACGAACCGGGTCTCTTCAATGGCCTTGAGCGAGCGCTGGCGCAGGGTGTCGCCGGTGGTCGGCTGCTTGTCCATGCCGATGAACCACTGCGCGGTGGCGCGGTAGATCAGCGGGGTCTTGTGGCGCCAGCAGTGCATGTAGCTGTGTTCGATGATGGTGGTGTGCAACAGCGCACCGACTTCAGTCAGCTTGTCGACGATGGCCGGGTTGGCCTTCCAGATGAACTGGCCGCCGAAGAACTCCAGCGACGGCACGTAAACGCCATTGCTTTGTACCGGGTTGAGGATGTCATCGTTGACCATGCCGTACTTCTTGCAGGTCACGAAGTCGTCCACGCCGTAGGCCGGAGCGGAGTGAACCACACCGGTGCCCGCGCCCAGTTCAACGTAGTCTGCCAGGTAAACCGGCGACAGGCGGTCGTAGAACGGGTGACGGAAGTTGATCAGCTCCAGCACTTTACCGGTGGTGGTTGCAATGACCGAACCTTCCAGCGAGTAGCGCGCCAGACACGACTCGACCAGTTCCTCGGCCAGTACCAACAGTTTGTCGCCGACATCGACCAGGGCGTAGTTGAATTCCGGGTGGACGTTCAGCGCCTGGTTGGCCGGGATGGTCCACGGGGTAGTGGTCCAGATCACGATCGAAGCCGGTTTGCCCAGGGCTGGCAGACCGAAGGCGGCAGCCAGTTTGGCTTCGTCGGCGATCGGGAAGGCCACGTCGATAGTCGAGGACTTCTTGTTCTCGTACTCGACTTCCGCCTCGGCCAGGGCCGAACCGCAGTCGAAGCACCAGTTCACAGGCTTGAGGCCCTTGAACACGAAACCGCCCTTGACGATTTCGGCGAGGGCACGGATTTCCCCGGCCTCGTTCTTGAAGTCCATGGTCTTGTACGGGTTGGCGAAGTCGCCCAGCACACCGAGGCGAATGAACTCGGACTTCTGCCCTTCGATCTGCTCGGTGGCATAGGCCCGGCACAGTTCGCGGGTCTTGTCTGCCCCCAGGTTCTTGCCGTGGGTCACTTCGACCTTGTGCTCGATCGGCAGGCCGTGGCAGTCCCAGCCCGGAACATAAGGCGCGTCGAAGCCCGACAGAGTCTTCGAGCGGATGATCATGTCCTTGAGAATCTTGTTCAGCGCATGACCGATGTGAATCGTGCCGTTGGCGTACGGAGGGCCGTCGTGCAATACGAACTTCGGACGATCCTTGCCAATCTCGCGCAACTTTCCGTACAGGCCAATGCTGTCCCAGCGCTGCAGAATCTGCGGTTCGCGCTGAGGCAGGCCGGCCTTCATTGGGAAGGCGGTGTCCGGAAGGTTTAGCGTGGCTTTATAGTCGGTCATTTAAGGCTCTTCATTAGCGATGGGCGCTAGGTGCGGCTAGTGCACGGGCGGCGGCGACATCCGCGTTGATCGCCGTTTTCAACGCCTCCAGAGAGGCGAAACGCTGCTCTTCACGCAGCTTGTGGTGGAAAACCACCGTTAAACGCCGGTCATACAGATCGCCGGCAAAATCCAAAAGATGTATTTCAAGGTGGGCCTTGCCATCACCTTGTACGGTTGGCCGCACGCCGATATTGGCGACGCCTGGCCAGGTCTTGCCGTCGATGTCGATGTTGACCAGGTAAACCCCGGAAAGCGGAACTCGACGGCGCTTGAGTTGTATGTTGGCCGTGGGCGTACCCAACTGGCGCGCCAGCTTCTGGCCGTGCAGCACCCGCCCCGTAATCTGGAACGGCCGACCCAGCAGGCGCTCGGCCAAGGCAAAATCAGCTGCGGCCAGGGCATTGCGGACCTGCGTGCTGCTGACGCGAATACCGTCCAGCTCAACGGTTTGCGCCGCCTCGACGGTAAAGCCCTGAACGATGCCGGCTTGTTGCAGGAAATCGAAATCCCCTATGCGGTCGCAGCCGAACCGGAAGTCGTCTCCGACTTCAAGGTGCTGTACCCCAAGGCCGTCCACCAGGATGGTATCAACGAATTCGCTGGCGCTGAGCTTGCTCAGCCGCTGGTTGAAGGCCAGGCACAGGACGCGGTCGACACCTTCGTCGGCCAGCAGCTGCAGTTTGTCCCGCAGCCGGGCCAGACGGGCCGGGGCCGTGTCCGGGGCGAAAAATTCTCGCGGCTGCGGCTCGAAAATCACCACGCAGCTGGGCACGCCCAACTCGAGCGCACGTTCACGCAGCCGCGCCAGGATAGCCTGGTGACCACGGTGAACACCGTCAAAGTTGCCAATAGTGGCGACACAGCCCCGATGCTGGGGGCGCAGATTGTGGAGGCCTCGAACCAGCTGCATAACGCGCTTCTTGCTCATAAAGTGGTCGATTATAACCACACCCGGCGGCCGACGACAGGCAACACCGTAACCCAAAGTGATCGAGCCGACAAAACTGTCGGCTCGCCCGTGTTTATCGAAGCCAGAACCTCTATTCCAGCGCCTTGCGATTGAAGTCGCGCAAACGGAAGCCCATCAACACTAACATGCCGAAATAAGCCACCACACCCGCCGCCACCAACACCCCCAGACGCAAGAAGCGTTCGAGCATATGCCCCTGATCCCAGGCTGGCATAAAGTGCATCACACCCAACAGTACCGCGGACATCACCGCCACCGCGACCAGCAGTTTGAACGCGAACTTCGCCCAGCCCGGCTGCGGTTGGTACATCTGCTGTTTGCGCAGTTGATAGAACAGCAAACCGGCATTGAGGCAGGCGCCAGCACTGATCGCCAGGGCCAGGCCTGCGTGAGCCAGCGGCCCGATCAGCATCAGGTTGAACAACTGGGTGATCACCAGGGTGAAAATCGCAATTTTTACCGGTGTGCGAATGTTTTGTTGCGCATAAAAACCGGGAGCCAGCACTTTGATCACGATAATCCCGAGCAACCCGACCGAATAAGCGATCAGGGCACGCTGGGTCATCGATGCATCAAACGCATTGAACTGGCCGTACTGGAACAAGGAAACCGTCAACGGCTCCGCCAGAATCCCCAATGCCAGCGAGCAAGGCAGCACCAATACAAAGCACAGGCGCAAACCCCAGTCGAGGATGCGCGAATACTCGTGACGATCCTTGCTGGCGTAGGTCTTGGCCAGGGTCGGCAGCAAAATTGTCCCCAGCGCGACGCCCAACACGCCGGACGGCAACTCCATCAAACGGTCGGCGTAATACATCCAGGACACTGAGCCGGCGACCAGGAACGAGGCAAAAATAGTGTTGATGATCAGCGAAATCTGACTCACCGACACCCCGAGAATGGCCGGCAACATTTGCTTCATGACGCGCCAGACGCCAGTGTCGCGCAGGTTCAGGCGCGGCAGCACCAACATGCCGATCTTTTTCAGGTGCGGCAGCTGATAAAGCAATTGCGCCAGCCCGCCCGCCAGAACCGCCCAGCCGAGCGCCATCACCGGCGGGTCGAAGTACGGCGTCAAAAACACCGAAAAGATGATCATGCTGACGTTGAGCAGGGTCGGCACGAAGGCCGGCACCGAAAAGCGGTTCCACGTATTGAGGATCGCACCGGCCAATGACGACAGGGAAATCAGCAGAATGTAGGGAAAAGTCACCCGCAAAAGGCTTGATGTCAGCTCGAATTTTTCCGGCGTGCTGGTGAAACCCGGTGCCGTCACCCAGATCACCCACGGCGCGGCGATCATGCCCAGCACGGTGACCAGCGCCAGCACCAGCGTCAGCAGGCCCGAGACGTAGGCAATGAAGGTTCGGGTCGCCTCCTCGCCCTGCTGGCCTTTATATTCGGCAAGAATCGGCACGAACGCCTGGGAAAACGCCCCTTCGGCAAAGATTCGCCGCAGCAGATTGGGCAACTTGAAGGCGATAAAAAAGGCGTCGGTCGCCATTCCCGCGCCAAATGCACGCGCTATGAGGGTGTCTCGAACAAATCCCAAAATCCGGGAAAGCATCGTGATAGAGCTGACGGCGGCCAACGATTTGAGCAGATTCATGGAAGGAGTTTGTGCCTGTCGATAAACAGCAGGCGAACAATGCGCCTACTTGTGCGATACTCCGCGCCGCAACAGCACAGAGCCAAAGCTCGCGAGTTTACAGGTCAAGCGCCGGAAATAAATATCCCGCCTCTTTATACCTACCACTTAGCGGAACGTTTCAAGCGCCCTTGACAAGACTTATCTTCATCGGCATGATTCGCGGCCTATTTTGTTTGCTATTTCCTAAAAAGTCTTTCGAGGAGCTCGACGGTGGCCAACTCACCTTCCGCCAAAAAACGTGCAAAACAGGCTGAGAAGCGTCGCAGCCACAACGCCAGCCTGCGTTCCATGGTTCGTACCTACATCAAGAATGTAGTTAAGGCCATCGACGCAAAAGACGCTGCCAAAGCTCAAGCCGCTTACGTTCTGGCTGTGCCAGTTATCGACCGTATGGCCGATAAAGGCATCATCCACAAGAACAAGGCCGCTCGTCATAAGAGCCGCCTGAATGGCCACGTAAAGGCCCTGAACGTTGCCGCTGCTGCCTAAGCGACTCGTTCATTAAAAAACCGACCTCAGGGTCGGTTTTTTATTGCCTGCGATTTGATGAACATACAAAAAACTGTGGGAGCGAGATTGCTCGCGAAGGGGCCATCACATTCAACATCATCGTTGACTGACAGTCCGCTATCGCGAGCAAGCTCGCTCCCACAGTTCGATTTGCGTCAGATTATTGGGCGTGCGCCCACGGCAAGATCGGGATGGCCGTGACGGCATTCTGCGGACTGCCCTCGATCAAGCGATCGCTGTACACCAGATACACCAGCGTATTGCGCTTCTTGTCGAGAAAACGCACCACCTGCATGGTCTTGAATACCAGCGAGGTGCGCTCCTTGAACACCTCGTCGCCATCCTTGAGCTCGCCCTTGAAACTGATTGGCCCCACCTGCCGGCAAGCGATAGATGCCTCGGCACGATCCTCGGCCAACCCCAGACCACCCTTCACGCCGCCAGTCTTGGCCCGCGACAGGTAGCAGGTCACACCTTCGACCTTGGGATCATCAAAGGCCTCGACCACAATCCGGTCATTCGGCCCGACAAACTTGAACACCGTCGACACCTGACCGATCTCTTCGGCCGAAGCCAGCAGGGGCAGCGCCAACAGCAACCCCAACAATCCTTTTGCCACGCGCATTCAGGTATTCCTTCAGACCAGAATCAGGTTATCGCGATGAACCAGTTCCGGCTCCGCCATATAACCCAACAGACCGACAATCGCCTCAGACGACTGACCAATGATTTTTTGTGCTTCCAGCGCACTGTAGTTGGCCAGCCCACGAGCGATCTCGCGACCGTCCGGCGCCACGCACACCACCATTTCACCGCGACGGAAGCTGCCCTGCACCAATTTGACTCCGACTGGCAGCAAGCTCTTGTTGCCTTGGGACAACGCAATCACCGCACCCGCATCCAGCACCAGGGTGCCTCGGGTTTGCAGGTGACCGGCCAGCCACTGCTTGCGCGCAGCCAGCATGCCGCGCTCCGGCGACAGCAAAGTGCCGATGCGCTCGCCCGCCTTGAGACGATCCAGCACACGCTCAAGCCGCCCACCGACGATGATGGTGTGGGCACCGGAACGGGCCGCCAGACGCGCAGCACGCAGCTTGGTCTGCATGCCGCCACGCCCCAGCGCCCCACCCGTACCGCCTGCCACCGCATCGAGCGCCGGATCATCGGCACGCGCCTCATAAATGAGCCGGGCATCCGGATTGTTGCGCGGATCAGCGTCGAACATGCCGTCGCGATCCGTCAGGATCACCAGCAGGTCAGCCTCGACCAGGTTCGCCACCAGCGCCGCCAGGGTGTCGTTGTCGCCAAAACGGATCTCATCGGTGACCACGGTGTCATTTTCGTTGATCACCGGGATAACCTTCAGCTCGACCAGCGCACGCAAGGTGCTTCGGGCGTTCAGATAGCGCTTGCGATCGGACAGGTCGTCATGGGTCAGGAGAATCTGCGCGGTATGCCGGCCATGCTTGGCAAAGCTCGATTCCCACGCCTGTACCAGCCCCATCTGACCGATTGCAGCAGCAGCCTGAAGCTCGTGCATCGCACTGGGTCGCGAGGTCCAGCCCAAACGGCTCATACCGGCCGCCACTGCCCCCGAGGACACCAACACCAGCTCGACACCCGCCTCATGCAAGGCCACCATCTGCTCAACCCAGACACCCATTGCCGCGCGATCCAGGCCCTTGCCGTCCGCCGTCAGCAATGCGCTGCCGATCTTCACGACCCAACGCTGCGCACCTGTCACCTTGCTCCGCATCATCTTCAACCTTAGCTTGAGGACAGCGCGACCTGGCACTGCCCGTGACGTTATTCGTGGTTATTCGCGACCAACAATCGATTTCCAGACACCAAAACGCCGCTCGATTGAGCGGCGCTTAAGTTTATCGCAACGAATCAGTCACGCACGTAAATGATTTCCGGACCGTCTTCGTCATCCACATCTTCTTCGTCCCAATCATCGTCGCCGATGTCGTGGACCGACTTCACGCCGCTGCGACGCAGGGCACGCTTGTCATCCAGCGCCTGCAGTTGCGCGCGAGCCTCGTCTTCGATGCGCTGATCGAGATCAGCCAGCTCTTCCTTGTAAGCCGGGTCATTGGCCAGGCGATCAGCACGATCCTCCATGTAGCGCATGATGTCGTGGCACAGACGCTCGGTACCGAGCTTGGAGATGGCCGAGATCACGTAGACCGGACCCGTCCACTCCAGGCGATCAACGATTTCCTTGACGCGAGCATCGTGCTCTTCATCAAGGATCTGGTCGCACTTGTTCAGGACCAGCCAGCGATCACGCTCCGCCAGGGACGGGCTGAACTTGATCAGCTCGTTGACGATCACTTCAGCGGCATCCGGTGCACTGGCGTCATCCAGCGGCGCCATGTCCACGAGGTGCAGCAGCAGACGCGTACGCGCCAAGTGCTTGAGGAAGCGAATGCCCAGACCAGCACCTTCGGAAGCGCCTTCGATCAAACCCGGAATATCGGCAATGACGAAGCTCTTCCAGCGATCGACGCTGACCACACCCAGGTTCGGCACCAGCGTGGTGAACGGGTAGTCGGCAACTTTCGGCTTGGCGGCCGATACCGAACGGATAAAGGTACTTTTACCGGCATTCGGCAAACCCAGCAGACCGACGTCAGCCAGCACTTTCATTTCCAGTTTCAGGTCGCGCTGCTCACCCGGCTTGCCCGGAGTGGTCTGGCGCGGCGCACGGTTGGTACTGGATTTGAAACGGGTGTTGCCCAGACCGTGCCAGCCGCCCTGCACTACCATCAATTTCTGACCGGCCTTGGTCAGGTCACCGATCACTTCCTGAGTGGCGGAGTCGATCACCGTGGTACCAACGGGTACACGCAGGATCAGATCCTCGCCCTTCTTGCCAGTGCAGTCGGTACTGCCGCCGTTGGAGCCACGCTCGGCATCGAAGTGCCGGGTGTAACGGTAGTCCACCAGGGTATTGAGGTTTTCGTCGGCCATCATGTAGATGGAACCGCCGTCACCGCCATCACCGCCGTTCGGGCCACCGTTCTCGATAAATTTTTCCCGACGGAAACTCATGGCGCCATTGCCGCCGTCACCAGCCTTTACGCGAATCGATACTTCATCAACAAACTTCATAACAAACGCCTCTCGCCATACGGACGAGCCGAAAAACAATCAAGACATAAGACTCTTGCAAAAATGAGCGCAGCGACCCCAAACCACGACACCTACATCGTACGCCAACAGCCCATACAAACAGCTTTGCAAGAGACTCACCCCACAAACGAAAAAGCCCCGTCGCAAGACAGGGCTTTTCCAGCGATCGCGCAATTAAGCCGCGACTACGCTCACGTAACGACGACCGAAGGCGCCTTTTACTTCGAACTTGATCACGCCTTCGACCTTAGCGAAGAGGGTGTGATCTTTACCCATGCCAACGCCGTAGCCAGCGTGGAATTGGGTGCCGCGCTGACGCACGATGATGTTGCCTGCTTTGATAGCCTGGCCGCCATACATCTTCACGCCAAGGCGTTTGGCTTCTGAGTCGCGACCGTTACGGGTACTACCACCAGCTTTTTTGTGTGCCATGAGTTCAATTCTCCTAGTGAGGAATTAGGCTGAAATTAAGCCTGAATACCGGTGATTTTGATCTCGGTGTACCACTGGCGGTGGCCCATACGCTTCATGTGGTGCTTACGACGACGGAACTTGATGATGCGGACTTTATCGTGACGACCTTGGGAGATCACTTCAGCCACAACGGTAGCGCCAGCAACAACTGGAGCACCGATATTCACGTCGTCACCGTTGGCAACCAACAGAACGCGATCAAAGGTAACGGATTCGCCGGTAGCGATTTCCAGTTTTTCGATCTTCAGGTATTCACCTGGGGCGACTTTGTACTGCTTGCCGCCAGTAACGATTACTGCATAAGACATGGTATTTCTCCGATAATCCTGCTCACCCAGCTCTTTATAAGAAGAGGTATTGGCTGGCATGGCTGCATGGGGCTGGAGGCCCGCTTGCAATTGCGTAAGGCAGGTGCTGCCCAGGAAGTTCAGGGTGCGCGATTGTACGCAAGGCACGAGTCCCTTGCAAGGGGCCGTCCATCGCGCCTTGACACCTGCAGGCGCGGGTCCTAGCATGCCGCGCAACCCTTCTGGAGCGACTGTCGCTGATGCAACCCCAAGCTTTCTACCGCGCGGTGGCGGACGATTTTAGCGCCGTCGACGGCATCATCAAGAAGCAGCTGACTTCGCGCGTGCCGCTCGTATCGAAAATCGGCGATTACATTACCTCGGCCGGCGGCAAACGCCTGCGTCCTTTATTGGTGTTGCTGTGTGGCAAGGCCCTGGGTCGCGAAGGCGACGAGCTGCGCCTGCTGGCCGCGACCATCGAGTTTCTGCACACGGCTACCCTGCTGCATGACGACGTAGTCGACATGTCCGGCATGCGCCGTGGCCGCTCGACTGCCAACGCCATGTGGGGCAACGCGCCAAGCGTGCTGGTCGGTGACTTCCTGTATTCGCGCTCATTCGAAATGATGGTCGAGCTGGGCTCGATGCCGGTGATGAAGATCCTTTCGCAGGCCACACGCATCATCGCTGAAGGCGAAGTGTTGCAGCTATCGAAGGTTCGTGACGCCAGCACCACCGAAGAAACCTACATGGAAGTCATCCGCGGCAAGACCGCGATGCTCTTCGAAGCCTCGACCCACAGTGCTGCCGCCCTGTGCCAGGCCTCGCCGGAACAGGCCGAAGCCCTGCGTACATTCGGGGATCACCTGGGGGTGGCCTTCCAGTTGGTCGACGACCTGCTGGACTACAAAGGCGACGCCGAAACCCTGGGCAAGAACGTCGGTGACGATCTGGCCGAAGGCAAGCCGACCCTGCCGCTGATCTACACCATGCGTGAAGGCACACCGGAGCAGGCCGCCCTGGTGCGCAAGGCGATCCAGAAAGGCGGAATCGAAGATCTGGAAAGCATCCGCGAAGCCGTGGAAGCCTCGGGCTCGCTGGAGTACACAGCGCAACTGGCCCGCGATTATGTGGCCCGCGCGATCAAGTGCCTCGAAATGCTGCCTGCCAGCGAATACCGCGATGCGCTGGTTGAGCTGAGTGAGTTCGCAGTCGCGCGTACGCACTAAGGGGTATCTGTAGGAGCGAGCTTGCTCGCGAAGGTCGTCAACGATAACGCGTGCATCCTGAATGAATGCGGCGTCTTTGAGTTCTTCGCGAGCAAGCTCGCTCCTACAGGTGTTGCATCGCCCTTTCCCGCCTAAAACCCTATATAATGTGCGCTTTTTAGCGATCCTGAATCCAAGGAGCCTTAGTGAGCACGTTGCCACCCTGCCCGAAATGCAATTCCGAATACACCTAT
This sequence comes from Pseudomonas sp. A-B-19, assembly GCF_019947515.1. Classification (NCBI taxonomy): domain Bacteria; kingdom Pseudomonadati; phylum Pseudomonadota; class Gammaproteobacteria; order Pseudomonadales; family Pseudomonadaceae; genus Pseudomonas; species Pseudomonas sp. A-B-19. Next base: position 57,950 of record NZ_JAGYGN010000017.1, on the reverse strand, counting down.
GAAGACGGCGCACAGCTGATCTGCCCCGAGTGCGCCCACGAATGGTCCGCCAGCGGTGAAGCCGAAGCTGTGTCCGATGACGCCGTGAAAAAGGACTCGGTGGGCAATGTCCTGCAGGACGGCGACACCATCACCGTGATCAAGGACCTCAAGGTCAAGGGTACGTCTTTGGTGGTCAAGGTCGGCACCAAGGTCAAGAACATCCGCCTGTGCGATGGCGATCACGACATCGATTGCAAGATCGACGGCATCGGCCCGATGAAACTCAAGTCCGAGTTCGTCAGGAAAGTCTGAACCTGCTGTCTTCCATCCCGCGCCCGGCCGCGGGATGGCGCCTCCCCCTCCCCCCGCTTCGCCCGGTCAATCCTCGCAATAGCCAGACGCCAGTCGTTCTGACCTGACGCAATCTTTACCTGGAAAAAAGCGCAAACCGCCAATAGACGCTTGCTATTTATTGAATAGGAATTATTCTCATAAATACCTTCAATGGAGATGAGAATCATGACTTATTTGATCGATGCCTGGCTGGACCGCCCACACCCTTACCTCAGGATCCTGCATCGGGATACCGGGGAAGTCTGTGCGGTACTTGAAGAAGAAGCCTTGAACGAACTGCAAGACCAGGGTGATCTTGATCTCAACGGCCTGAGCTCCAGCGAGCCGGTGGTGCTCAAGGAGCTGGTGCGCAATCTGTTTCTGTTCTGCTATGCCCGGGCGTTGCGCCCGTCGCACGATCTGAACCATAAGATCGAGATATGAAAAACGCTGCAAAACCTGTAGGAGCTGGCTTGCCAGCGATGCAGACGACACGGTTTGCATGTGAAATCGTGTAGATGCGATTCGCCAGCAAGCCGGCTCCTACAGGTAACCGCAATTACAGAACGTCGAGCAGTTCGACGTCGAACACCAGTACGCTGTGCGGCGGGATGCTGCCAACGCCTTGAGCGCCGTAAGCCAGTTCGCTCGGCACGTACAGACGCCATTTGCTGCCGGCATTCATCAGTTGCAGGGCTTCGGTCCAGCCGGCGATCACGCCGCCAACCGGGAATTCTGCAGGCTCTCCACGATCGTAGGAGCTGTCGAACACGGTGCCGTTGATCAAAGTGCCGTGGTAGTGAGTACGCACGGTGTCTTCACGGGATGGCTTGGCGCCTTCGCCTGCGGTCAGAACTTCGAACTGCAGGCCGGAAGCCAGAGTGGTGATGCCTTCACGCTTGGCGTTTTCAGCCAGGAAGGCCAGACCTTCGCCAGCAGCCGCTTCAGCCTTGGCAGCAGCTTCGGCCTGCATGATTTCGCGGATGACTTTGAAGCTGGCGGACATTTCTTCCTGACCCACACGGCTTGGCTTGCCGGCGAATGCGTCGGTCAGGCCAGCCAGGATCGCGTCCAGGCTGACACCCGGTGGCGGGTTGTCGCGCAGTTGGTCGCCCAGCTGACGGCCAATACCGTAGCTGACGCGGGTTTCGTCGGTGGACAGATTTACTTCGGACATGACACTGCTCCGCTGTGCGGACGGCTCGGGAACTTGCCATGCGTACACAGCGCGTCCCGGAGCGCCCGGAACCAAAAGGGCCAGCAGACTAGCACAGATGTCATGCCATTGATGAGGGACGTCAGGCGATCGGCACCTTCAGGTTTTCTTCTACACCGGCAACCAGCCCGCACATTTCGTCATGCACGACCGTGTGCACAAGATTGAAGTGCAACTTGGGAAAGGAGCGCAGCACATCACGGGCATGCTCCACCGAACGCAGGCTCAGCATATGGCCGTGCGTATCGCTCAGGGGGTACGCCGCGCCATGCATCCGTGCTTCCAGCAGGTAAATGCCCCCCTCCATGGAGATCAGGTTCAGCTCATCGACCTTTCCGGCGACGGCATACGCATTCAACTCTTTCAGGTTCATGAGCGCACCTCATGCAGTAGCGGGCCTCATTACAGGGATAGGCTTCGGCGCATCAAAGCACAAGCCACTGGCCAGACCGTTTGTCTGTTATCGCAGGAGGTTGTGGCGAGCGAGCTTGCTCGCGCCGGGCTGCGTAGCGGCCCCAAAAAAGCGGGATCGCTTCGCAATCCAACGGGAGCAAGCTCCCTCGCCACAAAGAGAGCGGGTCCGGATCAGTGCTTGGTGAGTTTATCCAGGTAACCCATGGCGAATGCCGATACCACGAAGGTCATGTGGATGATCACGTACCACTGCAGATGTCCAGGATCGACGTTCTTGGCGTCCATGAAGATACGCAGCAGGTGAATGGACGAGATTGCCACGATCGACGCGGCCACTTTCATCTTCAGCGACGAAGAGTCCATGGTACCCAGCCAGTTGAGCTTCTCCTTGCTGTCGTCGATATCCAGTTGCGAAACGAAGTTCTCGTAGCCGGAAATCATCACCATCACCAGCAAACCGCCCACCAGCGCCATGTCGATCAGCGACAACAGCACCAGGATCAAGTCCGATTCGGCCATCGAAAACACGTTCGGGATGACGTGGGAGACTTCCTGGAAGAATTTCAGCGCCAGCGCCAGCAACCCGAGGGACAGGCCGAAATAGATCGGCGCCAGCAGCCAGCGCGAGGCGTACATTGTATTTTCGATAAAACGTTCCATTGAATCTCACTGTAGGCGGAAAATGGCCGCGAGTATACCAGCCACCCGTCCATACCCAGAAGCCGCCAGAAACCGTCGAAAAATCCGCCACCTGCGCCTGTGTATCAAAGTTTTTCTGCTAGTGTCCAAATCATTGACCGCTCAGTGATATCGGACAGGAAGACTGGAAATGGATGTGCGATTGCCTTTGACGAGTGCCGGAATTTGCATGGCGCTGCTTCTAAGCGGCTGCTCACCCAGCGATGAAAAACGCCAGGTCAGCCTTGAAGAAAAAACCGCGCAATTCGAAAAGTCGCTGGACGCCATCCAGGATCCGAAGCTCAAGGATGCCGTGTCGGAGCTGGGCGGCTCACTGCTGCTGCTCGAACGCGCGCAACTCAAGCTCGACAGTAAACCGGTGGAAACCGAATACGGCGAAGACGCCCTCGCCATGCTCAAGCACTACCCGACCCCGCAAGCCCTGGTCGACACCTACATCAACGGGTTGTTCGTGCTGCAAAAGGACTCCAGCTCCGACTACCTGACCGATCTGCAACCGGTGTTTCCTTTCACTTTCAGCGTTCCTGCCGCGTTTTTGTTTCCCCATGGCCTGGAATGGCAGTCGGTCACACTAAGCAATAAACGAGTGATCCCATTCCAGCCGGAATGGTCAGAAACCGACCCCGGCATTCAACTCAGCCCATCGAGTTCCAACCTGACCAACCCCGATGACCTGACTGTGGCCTACCCCTTCATCGAAGGCTTCGACATCGACAGAAAGCAGCAACCGCAACCGGTGAGCCTGCAAGGCAAGGTCGAGGTCATCGCGCCACGCCGCCTCTACAGCTTCGACCTGACGAAAAAGGACGTAGGCCAGACCCGCACCAATGACAACCTGAGCGTCACCCTGCTCACATTGACGAACAACTACGCGGAAATCGAATACAACAACAGCGCGCCGCTAGCCCCCGAAGTCAGAGAAACACCGCTGAACCCGCTGATCGTCCAGGCCACGGACAGCACCGGGCAATTCATCTCGCGCGCCGGCTCGATCAACGAAACCGCGGTACAAATTGCCTTCTATCAGCAGCAGCTGGCCAAGATGCAGCAGCAAAAGAGCTGGAGCGAGGCCCTGGAAAAACAGCTCGACGAAGAACAGCGCAACTTTGAGAAACAGCAGGCTCGGCATTATTCGAAGGTGTACTTCAACGGGACGATCGAAACCCTCGAAGTCAGCATGCTGGATTTTTCCGCCGTCACGGTCACCCGCAAGAGCCTCGACCTGCCAGTCCGGCACTTCGATGCCGAGACCACGGACAAGACCGTCCAGCCCTTGAACCTGCCCGTGGTGGTCTATGACGACCAGGCGCCCGGTTGGCTCAAAGGGGCAACGCTGAGCGAGGATCGACTGAAAAAGAACGTCAGCATCAGTCAGTCGGTCGACGACCCCAGTGCTGCGCGAATCGAATTCACTCATCTGCGCAGCTTCAACGATGAACTGCTCGGCACATCGTTCAACCCCGGTGAAAGTCCGGTGAGTTTCTTTACCGAAGACGCGAGTGGCAAACGCGACGAGCCGATCGAGTTGCCGCCCGAGGCGTACCGGATCGACCCCCTGCGCGGCACCATTACCTACGATTTGAATCTGTTTGCGCAAACGCCGGCCTATGCGGTGGGCTCGATGCCGCTGTTCCTGGCCACCGTCGAGCAAAAAACCGTCGATGCCCGTCAACTGCCCAAAGGCCTCGCGCTTAAAGCCAATGCTCTGATAGTTGATTTGAAGGCGTTTCCCGCCCAGGACTGGCGTTTTTTCGCCAAGGACGACACCGGTAATTACTTGAAGGAGATTCTGTCGGTCAACCATGGCGCAAGCGCACAGGGGCCGGCACAGTTTGCCGTGCATTACTTCTACGGACAGCCTACGCGCCTGGAAACCTATCAGCGCACTGACCTCGCCACCGTGCAGTATGGTTTCGAGGTCAAACTCGACAAGGCCGACATGACGCGCCTTGATCAATAGTGCGAATCAGTGCTCGGGGTGAAACTCGAAGCCACCCATGTTTCGGCAGCGACCACCGTTGATTTCCCGCAGTTGGGCTTGCAGGTGCAGGCACCAGATTTGCGGATCGTCGGCCAGCTCGTAGCCGTGCAAGGTCAGGCTTTCAACGATGGTGTCGAGGATTGATTCAGCGACGAACGGACCGTGAAACGGGCCTTGGGCCTTGATGGCCGAAGGTTGTTCACCGGCCATTCCGGCGGCGAACAGCAGGGTCCACATGCCCGTATCTCCCGCCAACGGACGGATGGCACACTCGATACGGGTTTCAAGGCCCAGGCATTGACGGGTGAGGCAGAGGTTGCGCGACATGGCGGCGACCCTCGGTAGATCCGGTATTCAGCCCCCATGTGAAGGCTGTTTCGATCCTGTGATTACTGTCGACATCCTTGAGCAGATAATAGAAGAAAAGTCTGGCTTGCAGGCAGTGCGATACCGAAAGGCGCCGAATGGTCACAGTGTGAATGTTGACGTCATTACGACGACGCTATTCGACGCTCGCCACAAAAAACAGTGGGAGCGAGCTTGCTCACGATAGCGTCAGTCCAGACAACAAGATATTGACTGTTCCATCGCTATCGCGAGCAAGCTCGCTCCCACAGGGGAGGCTTGCGCTTGGCTCAACGATGCATCAAGCCGGTTTGGTTTGCGCCAAAGCCTCTTGCGCCAACTCCTTCTCGGCCTCTTTCAGATCATCGTCACTGATCATTTCCGCGATAACCCGCAGACGCTCCACGACCCGCGCGTTCACGCTGCCTTCAGGGAATTCGCCATTCTCGTCCGGCTCGCCGGCTGGCTCGCCAACCAGCAAACTCAAGGCTTCGTCGGCCTGACGGACCGCATAGACATGGAATTGCCCCGCACGTACCGCCGCCAGCACCTTCTCGTCGAGCATCAGCGTGGCGACGTTGGCGTGAGGAATGATGGCCCCCTGCTCGCCGGTCAACCCGCGGGCCTCGCACAGGCGGAAGAAGCCCTCGATCTTCTCGTTGACTCCGCCGACCGCCTGCACTTCGCCGAACTGGTTGATGGAACCGGTGATGGCAAAGCACTGCTTGAGCGGGGTTTTCGACAAGGCCGAGATCAGGGTGCAGGCCTCGCCCAGGGAAGCACTGTCGCCATCGACATAACCGTAGGATTGCTCCAGGGCGATACTCGCGGAAATCGCCAGCGGAAACTCCTGGGCGTAACGACTGCCCAGATAACCGGTAAGGATCATCACGCCTTTGGAGTGGATCGGCTGGCCGAGGTTGACCTCGCGCTCGATGTCGACAATGCCGCTGCCGCCCGGGTACACCGTGGCGGAAATCCGCGCCGGTATACCAAAGGCCGAATCGCCGACTTCCAGCACGGTCAGGCCGTTGCACTTGCCGACCGCCGCGCCTGCGGTGTCGATCAGGATGATCCCGGCCAGCATGTCGTCGAGAATCCGTGCCGAAACCCGTCCGGTCCGCGTGGCCTTGGCTTTGAGCGCCCTTTCAATGTGCCCGGCGTCGGTCATTTCATCACCGGCCAGATGGCGGATGAAGTCCGCCTCGCTGACCAGTTGGAACAAGTCACCGATACGCGCCGACAAGCGCCCCTGATGCTCGGCCAGACGTGCACTGTAGGTTGCCAGGCGTGCCACCGCATCGGCGGTCAGCGGTGCCATGCCTTCTTCGGAAGTACGGGTTTTGAGCAACTGGGCGAACTGTTCCAGGCTCTCGTCGACCATCGGGATGTCTTCATCGAAATCCACCAGGACGCGGAACATCTCCTGGAAGTCCGGATCGAGGTCTTGTAGCGTGTAATACAGCTGACGGGCACCAATGATGACGACTTTGACCTGCAACGGAATGTGTTGCGGTGTCAGGGTCACGGTGGCCAGGCGGCCCAGCTCACCCAGCGGCGACTCCATTTTCAGCTTGCGCGATTGCAGGGCGCGTTTGAGCGCATCCCACACGAACGGTTCGCTGAGCATCTTGTCCGCTTCAAGGATCAGAAAACCGCCATTGGCCCGGTGCAAGGCACCCGGCCGCAGTTGGCGGTAGGTGGTGTACAGCGCGCCCTGATCGGTGCTGTATTCAATGCGACCGAAGAGGTTTTCATAGGTCGGGTGCGGCTCGAACACCACCGGCGCACCGCCGCTGGCCGAATGACCAACCACCAGGCTCGGCGCGTATTGTTCTTCCAGCAACTTGCGGGCAACGGCATCGGTCTTGCTGTCGTCCACCAGTTGCTCGACCACCGTCTTGAGCAAATACACCTGCATGGCTTGCAGATAACCACACACCGCGGCGTTCTCGGCGTATTTCTCCGACAACGGCGACAGCAACGGCTGCAAGGCCAGGGTGATGGTTTCTTCGTTCAGATGACGCAGTTGATTGCTCGACTCGCGCTTCCATTGCGGCAGGCTGGCGAGTTCTTCGTTCAGGCGCTCCTCCAGTACCGAAATATCCTCGTGGAAGCGATCGCGCTCGGCTTCCGGCAGTTGTGCGAATTCAGCTTCGTCCAACGCCTTGCCATCGCCCATTGGAGTGAAGGCGATGTTGCTGGCGTCGCGGTACAGCGCGACGTCCTTTTCCAGCGCCAGACGCTCGATGACGTCCAGCGCCTTGTCATAGCGCTGGTTGAAGGCGCGGTCGATGCTGCTTTTTTTCTGCTGGTAGGACGGATGCTCGAAGACTGCCGGAAACGTCGCCAGCAGGTTGTCGATCAAGCCGTTGATGTCACCGATGAAAGCACCGGCGCTGCCCGACGGCAGCTCCAGTGCGCGCGGTTCGCGCGGCTCATCGAAATTGTTGACGTAGACCCAGTCCGCCGGGGTCTGCAGGCGCTTGCCTTCGGCCTTGAGGTAGCGTTTGACGAACGAAAACCGACCGGTACCGGGTTCGCCCATGACAAATACGTTGTAACCGGGGCGTGGCATGGCCACACCGAACTGCAAGGCTTCGACCGCACGTTCCTGGCCAAGCACACCGCGAAAGGGCTCCAGATCATTGGTGGTAGAGAAGCTGAACTGTTCAGCGGAAAACGGACGGGTCAGCGCTTCGGGCGCTAGACGCAAGCTGGCAGCAACAGGATCAGGCATCGGGCTTCCTTAACAATCAGGCGGGGCAGATGGCAGCATTCTGGCGCCGCCCATACCCGACTGGCAAGGAGCGCCGCAGGCCTGAGCATTGTCAATCCGCCAATCCCAGGCAGGCCGGGCTTGCGCCGCCGTTTCCCGTGAGTGTTTTGCAAAAAATCACGGAACCCCGTGATCGTGCCTAAACTCCAGACTGCGCGGCTGGACTAATGACCGGCCCACTTGTCCATTGGTATGCACATAAAGAGAACAAAGCTATGAAACGGATTCTTCTTGGTACTCTCTTCACCGCTGTATCCATCAACGCCATGGCTCAGGCGCCGGGCGGCCCGGATTGCGGCTGGGGCAACATGCTGTTCGAAGGTCAGCGTGGTACTCCAGCTCACTTCCTGGCATCCACCACCAACGGCACCTCCGGTAACGCAACCTTCGGCATGACTTCCGGTACCAACGGTTGCGCAACCAACGCGTCGCTGACCTATGGCGGCAAATCCTGGTTTGCCATGAATGGCATGATGAACGAGCTGTCCGAGGACATGGCCAAAGGTCAGGGCGAAGCGCTGACCACCTATGCCGTGGTACTGGGCGTGGCGCCGGAGGACCGTGCCCACTTCGCCGCCGTCACTCACGAGCACTTCCAGCAGATCTTCAGCAAGGCTGACGTGACTGCCGAAGACGTGCATACCAACACCCTGGCCGTGCTCAAAGCCGACCCTCGCCTGGCCAAGTACGCGACCCAGGCATAAGCTGCACTCGCCCCCGCTTCTTACGGGAAGCGGGTTTTGTTTTCTGGACTTGCCCCTTTTTGGGTAATACCGCTTGACTGTAGGAGCTGGCTTGCCAGCGATGGTCGTTAACGATCACGCGTGTTTACTGGATAAATACAGCGTCTTTGAAGCCATCGCCGGCAAGCCAGCTCCTACAGTCAATGGTACCCACAGGGCTTGGTTTTTTTTCGAGTTAAGTTGCCACCTATGCTCAAACGCCTTGCCTGGCTGGCGCTGTGTGCCTGCGCCCCGCTGTCCGCCGCGCCTCAGATCGACCCACAACGTTTGCAGCAACTGGCCAACGACCCTTTCTGGATATCCCTGGGCCATTACGAAACCGCCAAGCTCGGTGGCTGGCGCAGCTATGTCAGCGACCCGAAATTCTTCCTCGCCGCTGACGGCAATGAACATCCGGACCATGAACTGGCGGCGACCGTACAAGCCTTGTACGGCCCGGCCAGTGCCGGTGAACAACACGCTCAATGCGTCTACCCGGCCCGCACCCGCTGGCTGAAAGAGCAACTCGGCCTGAGCGGACTGCCGACGCCGGACTGCGCCGGGTTCAAGCAATGGTTCAAGGACGTCTCGCCCGACAGCGCAGTGATGATCTTCCCGGCGGCCTATCTGAACAGCCCGTCCTCGATGTTTGGCCACACCCTGCTGCGCATCGACCAGGCCGAAGTGAAGAACGACAAGACTTCGCTGCTCAGTTACGCGATCAACTTCGGCGCCTACATCGAGGGCTCGGACAACAGCATCCTCTATGCCTGGAAAGGCCTGATGGGCGGCTATCCCGGCCTGTTCGCGCTGGTGCCCTATCAGGAAAAGCTCTCGGAGTACCGCAGCCTGGAAAACCGCGACCTGTGGGAATACCGGCTGAACCTGACCCAACAGGAAACCGCGCGCATGGTCGAGCACGTCTGGGAGCTCAAGCAGGTCAGGTTCGACTATTTCTTCTTCGACGAAAACTGCTCATACCGTTTGCTGGAGCTGCTGCAAGTGGCCCGCCCGAGCTTGCGCCTGACCGAGCAATTCCCACTCACAGCCATCCCCACCGACACCGTCAAAGCCGTGAAAAATGCCGGGCTGGTGGAATCCATCCAGTATCGTCCGTCCCGGGAACGCGAGTTGCTCAGTCGCGCCGAACCGTTGAACCCTGAAGAGCAGCAATGGGTGCTGAAAGTCAGCGCCGATCAGAAACAATTGCAAGACCCGGCCTTCAAGGCTCAACCCCGCGACCGTCAGGCGCTGATCATCGATGCGGCCTATCGTCTGGAGCGTTACCGCGCCAATGGCCGGGAGCGCGACCCGGCGCGCGCCCAGCGCAGCTTCGAACTGTTGCGGGCAATCAACCAGAACCCGGCGCCGGAGCTGGATATCCCGCAACCCGGCCTGCCTGAAGACGGTCACGAGTCCCGTACCTGGCAACTCGGCCTCGGCACCCGTGGCGATAAAGCCTTTGGCGAGTACGGCTTGCGTATGGCTTATCACGACCTCAATGACAACAACGAAAGCTTTCCCCTTGGCGCGCAGATCGAAATCCTGCAATTGAAACTGCGCCAGTACGAAGGCAATGACTGGCAAGTGCAGCGACTGGACCTGGCGACCATTCGCTCCCTGACGCCGCGTAACGAGTTGCTGCAACCGCTGTCATGGCAAGTCACCGGTGGTCTGGAGCGGGTGCCGGGCAAGCATGATGACCAAACCCTGGTCAGTCACGTCAACGGCGGTGGCGGTGGCACCTGGCAACTGGGCGATGAGCTGCTCGGCTTTGCCCTGGGCACCGTGCGTATCGAGCACAACAACGACTTCGCCGCGTTCATTGCCCCGGCCGCTGGCTTCAACACTGGTGTGCTGTGGAAAAACCCGCTGGGCAATTTGAGCCTCGAAGCCAAAGGCGACTATTTCACCCATGGTGAAGTGCGCCGTAGCCTGAGCCTGAACCAGCAGTGGGAAATATCCCGCAATCTCGGTCTGCGCTTGAGCGCCCAGCGTGAGTTCAGTCATTTGGCGACGGCCGAGAACGAAGTGATGCTTGAGCTGAAGTGGTATCACTACTGACCTGACACACCACTTACCCTGCGGGAGCGAGCTCCCACAGAGAATCGTCGATTGCCGACAGGTTGATCAAACACCTTCACAACATCCCGACGAATCCACTTCTAAACTTTCTCTATGGGCGGCGGATCCAGGACCGCAGGGCTGAGCGCAACAGCCATAAGGAAGAATGAGACAAGACCTGGCAGCAACAGAAAAATCAGGATGCCGCACGGGCCTATCACTCGCCGTAAGTCGCTTTCAGACATTTGCTGAAACTAAATGCCTGCGACCATGACCCAAACCCTATACCGGGAGAATTCCATGAGCCGTGCCTTCGTCAATGAAGATAACGCCACCGCGCAAGCCGATCAGCCCGTCGAACGGCAAGTCAGCGCGCAGCCCAATTACGTCACGCCGCAAGGCCTGAAGCTGTTGCAGGACAAAGTCGCCGAACTGCAAACCCTGCATGCCGAGCAATCGGCGAAAGGTGAGCAGGCGGACAAACAGCGCCTGGCCGATCTCGAGCGTGATCTGCGTTATTACAAACAGCGCCTGGGCAGCGCTCAGGTGGTACCCGCCGCGACCTCGACCCAGAAAGTGCAAATCGGCAGCTGGGTGACCTACGCCGACGAACACGCCACCGAGCGCCGGGTACAACTGGTGGGCGAGGATCAGGCCGATGCCGCCCATGGCCTGATCAATTGGGGCTCACCGCTGGGCCGGGCGCTGCTCGGCGCACAACTCAACGACGAAGTACTGTGGCAGCGCCCCGCCGGGGATCAAATGATTGAAGTGATTCGCATCGAACCGGCTTAGACGACGCCTTGGGCCAGCATCGCATCGGCGACCTTCACGAAGCCGGCGATGTTCGCCCCCCTGACGTAATTGACCCGACCGTCCGCTTCGCCGTAATGCACGCAAGCGTGGTGAATCGACTGCATGATCGCGTGCAGTTTGCTGTCCACTTCGCCGCCGGTCCACGCCAGGCGCATGGCGTTCTGCGACATTTCCAGCCCGCTCACCGCCACACCGCCGGCGTTGGACGCCTTGCCCGGTGCGAACAGAATGTCGGCCTCGATGAACAGGTCCACCGCCTCGAGGGTGGTCGGCATGTTCGCGCCTTCGGCCACACAGATGCAGCCGTTGCGCAGTAAGGTGTGGGCGGCCTCGACATCCAGTTCGTTTTGCGTCGCACACGGCAGCGCGATATCGCAGCTCAGGCTCCATGGCAGCTGACCGGTGCGGAACTCCAGGCCAAAACGGCCGGCCAGTTCACGGATGCGCCCGCGTTGTACGTTTTTCAGCTCCAGAACCGCCAGCCATTGCTCCTCGGTCAAACCGCTTTCGCAATACAGCGTGCCTTCGGAGTCGGACAGCGATATCACTTTGCCACCCAGGTCCATGACCTTGCGCGCCGCGTATTGCGCGACGTTGCCGGAGCCGGAGATCGCTACGCGCTTGCCCTCGACGGCCAGACCGCGACGCTTGAGCATTTCTTCGGCGAAATACACGCAGCCGAAACCGGTGGCTTCCGGACGAATCAGGCTGCCGCCGTAACTTGGGCCTTTGCCGGTCAGCACGCTGGTGAACTGATTGCTCAGACGCTTGTACTGGCCGAACAGGAAACCGATTTCCCGCGCGCCGACACCGATATCACCGGCCGGTACGTCGACGTCGGCACCGATGTGGCGGTACAACTCGCTCATGAAGGCCTGGCAGAAGCGCATGACTTCCGCGTCGCTTTTGCCTTTTGGGTCGAAGTCCGACCCGCCCTTGCCGCCGCCCATGGGCAGCGAGGTCAGAGAGTTTTTGAAGGTCTGCTCGAAAGCGAGGAATTTCAGGACGCCCATGTTCACCGACGGATGGAAACGCAGCCCCCCCTTGTACGGGCCGATCGCGCTGTTCATCTGGATGCGGAACCCGCGATTGACCTGGACCTTGCCCTGATCGTCGACCCACGACACGCGAAACACCAGCGCCCGCTCCGGCTCGCAGATGCGCTCCAGAATGCCGGAGTTCAGGTAATGCGGATTGGCTTCAAGAAACGGCCACAGACTGCGTAATACTTCCTCCACAGCCTGATGGAATTCAGGCTGGTCCGGATCACGATTTTTCAGGCGAGCAAGGAAGGATTCGACGGATTCGATCATGGAAAAGTCTCGGCAAATTGATTGTCGTTGTAGGAGATTGAGCCGGACTGTAACAAACGACTTGCGCACAGGAATAGAACAAAATGTCGCACTTATGAAATTAAATGGTGCACAGAATATAAATCAGCTTGATTTTTGACCATTTTTTGCACCTGAATGGGGATTCACAACTCAAGTCTTGCACCATCAGGTACACCACCATCGCGAGCAGGCTCGCTCCCACAGCTTGAAATGCATTCCCCTGTGGGAGCGAGCTTGCTCGCGATGAATGCGCCGCGGTATCACTGAAAAAAAACTCAAAAAAAAACGGAGCCCGAAGGCTCCGCTCTCTTATGCAACCAACCCAAAATCAGGCCAGTTTTTTGTGCCGTACACGATGCGGCTGGGCAGCTGCCTCGCCGAGACGCTTTTTACGATCGGCTTCGTATTCGCTGTAGTTGCCTTCGAAGAACACCGCTTGCGAGTCGTCTTCGTACGCCAGGATGTGCGTTGCGACGCGGTCAAGGAACCACCGATCGTGAGAGATCACAATGGCGGCGCCCGGGAAGTCCAGCAAGGCTTCTTCCAGGGAACGCAGGGTTTCGACGTCGAGGTCGTTGGACGGTTCGTCGAGCAGCAGGACGTTGCCGCCCTCTTTCAGGGTCAGGGCCAGGTGCAAGCGACCGCGCTCACCACCGGACAGGTCCTTGACGAACTTCTGTTGGTCACCGCCCTTGAAGTTGAAGCGACCGACGTAGGTACGCGACGGGATCTCGTAGTTGCCGATGCGGATCTGGTCGGAACCGTCGGAGATCTGCTGGAACACGGTCTTGCTGCCATCCAGATCCTCACGGCTCTGATCCACACAAGCGAGCTGCACGGTTTCACCGACTTCGATGCTGCCCGAATCCGGCGTTTCCTTGCCCATCAACATGCGGAACAGGGTCGACTTACCGGCACCGTTACCGCCGATCACGCCGACGATGGCGCCTTTAGGCATGGAGAACGACAGGTTGTCGATCAGCACACGATCGCCGTAGCCCTTGGTGACGTTCTTGAACTCGATGACCTTGTCGCCCAGGCGCGGACCGGCCGGGATGTAGATCTCGTTGGTTTCGCTGCGCTTCTGGAATTCCTGGGATTGCATTTCTTCGAAGCGCTGCAGACGTGCCTTGGATTTCGACTGGCGGGCCTTGGCGCCTTTGCGCACCCACTCCAGTTCTTCCTTCATGGCTTTTTCGTGGGCCGACTGCTGCTTGGACTCAGCAGCCAGACGATCGGATTTGGCTTCCAGCCAGCCCGAATAGTTGCCCTCGTAAGGAATGCCAGCGCCGCGGTCGAGTTCCAGAATCCAGCCGGCAACGTTGTCCAGGAAGTAACGGTCGTGCGTGATCGCTACCACAGTGCCCGGGAAGTCGTGCAGGAAGTGCTCGAGCCACGCAACGGAGTCGGCGTCCAGGTGGTTGGTCGGTTCGTCGAGCAGCAGCATGTCCGGTGCGGACAGCAGCAGACGGCACAGGGCCACACGACGCTTCTCACCACCGGAGAGGTGTTCGACCTTGGCGTCCCAGGCCGGCAGACGCAGCGCATCGGCGGCGACTTCCAGCTGGCGCTCCAGGTTGTGGCCGTCGCTGGCTTGCAGGATGGCTTCGAGCTTGGCCTGTTCGGCGGCCAGCTTGTCGAAGTCGGCATCCGGATCGGCGTAGGCCGCGTAGACCTCGTCCAGGCGCGCCTGGGCGTCCTTGATCACGCTGACCGCTTCCTCGACCACTTCACGCACGGTCTTGGTCGGATCCAGGATCGGCTCTTGTGGCAGATAACCGATGTTCAGCTCCGGCATTGGGCGGGCCTCGCCCTCGAACTCGGTGTCGACACCAGCCATGATTTTCAGCAGCGTGGACTTACCCGAACCGTTGAGGCCGAGCACGCCGATCTTGGCGCCGGGGAAGAAAGACAGAGAAATGTTTTTCAGGATTTCCCGCTTCGGCGGAACAACTTTTCCCAGCCGATGCATGGTGAATACGTATTGAGCCATGGAGAACCTAGGGTCAGTGACTGATGAATGATTGGAGCGCAGGCGATGCCCGGCCAGACCGTGCGCGTCGCCTGCGTGAGGCGACGCTGAAAAAGTCTGAGTCTAGGAGCTGGAACGCTCCCGCGTAACCGGCAAAGCTACCTGAATGACAGATGGCAGTCCAGCCGACGGGCAGGGGCTGGCACTTAGCCACAACTCAAGGCATGCTAGCCGCCCTTCGGGCGTCCGGCTTATAGTGCACGTCGCGCCAGTCCAGCCAAACCGCAGGATTACAGCTTGTCCAATGCCCCTTCGCCTCTGCCTTCCAGTGAGCCGGCCACAGCGCCCGGCTCTCCCCTGCGCGGGACCTTGAAGGGCGCCTTGGCGACACTTGCACTATTGCTGCTGGCCCTGTTGTTCTGGCAGTTGCTCGATCAGTTGCGCGAAACCCAGAAAAACCAGCGTCAATACACCATCGACTACACCGCCGATCTGGCCGCGCAGGTCAGCCTGAACATGGCGTTAAACGCGCAGATCGCCCTCAACCTGTTGCCGATCGTCGAGCAACCCCAGGACGCTGATGAGCTGCAGGCACTGCTGCGCAAGCTGCAACAGTCGCTGCCTGATCTGCGCAGCCTGGCATTGCTCAGCCCCTCGGGAAGAGTTATCCGTGACAGCGCTCCCGACAGCAATGACAGTGCCTACCTGGGTGAACTGGTACGCCGCAGCCACGCCCAGGCGCACTACTTCAGCAACGCCACCGACGGCTCCGTGGTGCATTTATTGTTGCATCAGGCCAGCGGCGGTTCCCGAGGCTATTGGGTCTTGCGCCTGCCCCCTACCTTCTTTTCGTCCTTGACCAGGCAAAGTGAGGCCGGCCGTCGCCCATTGTGGCTGGTGGAGAACCGCATCGATCATCAGATCATCAGCCGCGACGATGCGCTGCCCTCGGTCAATCCGGGCACGCTGACCGAGGACGATGTCGCCAACAGCGTGCTGACCGTTGCGCTGAGCAGCAGCGATTGGCAACTGCGCGGCTTGTTCGACCGCCAACGCGTGCTGGAAGAGTTGCTGCCGGCGTTCATCGGCAAATGCCTGCTGGGCCTGGCGTTTTCCATGCTGCCGTTCATCGCCTTGCTGAACATGCGCCGGCGTCAGCGCCAATTGAGTGAAGGCCGCCGGCGTTATCAGGACATTTTCGAAGGCACCGGCGTGGCTTTGTGTGTCCTCGACATGTCCGGGCTCAAGGTCTTTTTCGACAAGGCACAACTGCAGAGCAGCGAGCAACTGCAGGCGTGGCTGGCGATCCCGGAACAACGCCAGCCATTGCTCAAGGAACTGCGGATCACCGAGGTCAACCAGGTCGCGCTGCAACTGCTCAATGTCGATAGCGCCGACAATGCCTGGAAACTGCTGATCGACGGCCACCCGCAGGACGGCACCGCCATCGGCAACCAGGTGCTCGACGCGATGCTCAACCGGCAGCAACAGCTTGAGCTGGAAATCAAACTGCAGGATGCCAGCGGTCGCGACCAGCATCTATGGCTGGTGCTGCGCCTGCCGCAAAACCAGGACGACTATAACGCGGTGATCCTGAGCATCACCGACATCACCAGTCGCAAGCTCATCGAATTGTCACTGCAGGAGCGCGAAGGGTTCTGGTCGGACGTGGTGCGCACCGTACCGGATCACCTTTATGTGCAGCATGTTTTCAGCCAGCGCATGATCTACAGCAACCATCATCTGGGCCAGACACTGGGTTACAACCGTACCGAACTGCACCAGATGGGCGAATACTTCTGGGAAATCCTCCTGCACCCCGAAGACGCCGACTATTACCATCGCTCCCGGCAGGTCCAGCGCCAGGCCGGATATCGCCAATTGATGCAGTGCCAGTTGCGCTTCCGCCATCGAGACGGCCAGTGGCGACGCTTCGAGATTCGCGAGCAGGCACTGGCGCGGGACAAGGACGATCAGGTCACGCGGATCATCGGCGTGGCCAAGGACATCACCGACCAGCTCGAAGCCAGTGAATCCCTGCGCGACAGCGAACAGCGCTACCGGATGCTCGCCGAAAGCATCAGCGACGTGATCTTCTCCACCGACAGCCGCCTGAACCTCAATTACGTCAGCCCTTCGGTGCAAGCGGTGCTGGGTTACGACGCCGAGTGGATTTTCCAGAACGGCTGGCAATCGACCATCGCCAACCCACAACAACTGACCGGCATCTACCACCTGATGGACCGGGTCAGCAAAGCGCTGGATCAGCCGGACAAGCTGGCGCTGCTGCGCAGCCAGGTGCAAACCCAACTGTTCCTGTTCGATTGCCTGCGGGCCGACGGGCGCAAGATCCCGATCGAACTGCGCCTGGTACTGGTCTGGGACGAACACGGTACGTTCGAAGGCGTGCTCGGCGTCGGCCGCGACATCAGCCAGCAACGCCGGGCGGAAAAAGACTTGCGCATGGCCGCCACGGTATTCGAACACTCGGCCTCGGCGATCCTGATCACCGACCCGGCCGGCTACATCGTCCAGGCCAACGAGGCCTTCAGCCGTGTCAGCGGCTACGCCGTGGAGCAGGTCCTCGACCAGTTGCCGAACATGCTGACCGTCGACGAGCAACAGGAATCCCATCTGCGCTACGTGCTCAAGCAATTGGCCCAGCACAGCACCTGGGAAGGCGAAGTCTGGCTCAAGCGTCGCAACGGCGAGCACTACCCGGCCTGGGTCGGGATCACCGCGGTACTCGATGACGAAGGCGACCTGGCCAGCTATGTGTGTTTCTTCAGCGACATCAGCGAGCGCAAGGCCAGCGAGCAGCGGATTCACCGCCTCGCCTACTACGACGCCCTGACCCACCTGCCCAACCGCTCGCTGTTCCAGGATCGCCTGCATACGGCGTTGCAATCGGCCGAACGACAGAAGTCGTGGGTGGTGCTGATGTTCCTCGATCTCGATCGCTTCAAGCCGATCAACGACTCCCTGGGCCACGCCGCCGGCGACCGCATGCTCAAGGAAATGGCCACGCGCCTGCTCGGTTGTGTCGACGATGACGACACCGTGGCGCGTATGGGCGGTGACGAATTCACCCTGCTCCTGCAACCGCGAGCCAACCGTGAAATCGCCCTGAACCGGGCGATTCATGTGGCCGAGCAGATTCTCGCCAGTCTGGTGAAACCGTTCGTGCTCGAAGGCCGCGAATTCTTCGTCACGGCCAGTATCGGCATCGCCCTGAGCCCGCAGGATGGCAACGAACTCAGCCAGCTGATGAAGAATGCCGACACGGCGATGTACCACGCCAAGGAGCGCGGCAAGAACAACTTCCAGTTCTATCAGGCGGACATGAATGCCAGCGCCCTGGAGCGACTGGAGCTGGAAAGCGACTTGCGCCATGCCCTGGAACAGAACGAATTCGTGCTGTATTACCAACCGCAATTCAGCGGTGACGGCAAGCGCCTGACCGGTGCCGAGGCGCTACTGCGCTGGCGTCATCCACGCCGCGGGCTGGTGCCGCCGGGGGATTTCATTCCGGTGCTCGAAGAGCTCGGGTTGGTGGTGGATGTCGGCGACTGGGTAATCAGCGAAGCCTGCCGCCAACTCAAGGCCTGGCACCAGGCCAGGGTGCGGGTGCCAAAGGTGTCGGTGAACATCTCGGCGCGGCAGTTCTCCGATGGCCAGCTCGGCACGCGAATCGCCACCATCCTCAAGGAAACCGGCCTGCCGCCGGCGTGCCTGGAACTGGAACTGACCGAAAGTATCCTGATGCGCGAAGTCCGCGAGGCGATGCAGATCCTCGACGGCCTGAAAAACCTCGGCCTGAGCATTGCGGTCGACGATTTCGGTACCGGTTACTCATCGCTCAACTACCTCAAGCAGTTCCCGATCGACGTACTGAAGATCGACCGCACTTTCGTCGACGGCCTGCCGTCGGGTGAGCAGGATGCGCAGATCGCCCGGGCAATCATCGCCATGGCCCACAGCCTGAACCTGGCGGTGATCGCCGAAGGTGTGGAAACCCATGAGCAACTGGAATTTCTGAGGGAACACGGTTGCGACGAGGTGCAGGGTTACCTGTTCGGACGGCCGATGCCGGCGAGCCGGTTCGAGGCGCAGTTCAGCAACGACGCCCTCTTCATGTTCGACTGAGATTTGCGGCGCGGCTACTGGCCTCATCGCGAGCAAGCTCGCTCCCACGGTGGATCTACAGTGTTCGCACATTTTGTGTACAACCGAGAGCCCTGTGGGAGCGAGCTTGCTCGCGATGGGGCCGGCACAAACACCATCTATCCAAGCATGAACACCACTTGTCTGCGACATGATGCCGTTTCATATGCCATCTAAAACCCATTGGGTTAGAATGCCCCCCTTTTCCGCCCCCGATCCTTGAGGACCGCCATGTTCAGCCGTGATTTGACTATTGCCAAGTACGACGCCGACCTTTTTGCCGCCATGGAGCAAGAAGCTCAGCGCCAGGAAGAACACATCGAGCTGATCGCTTCGGAAAACTACACCAGCCCAGCGGTGATGGAAGCTCAAGGCTCGGTATTGACCAACAAGTACGCCGAAGGCTACCCGGGCAAGCGCTACTACGGCGGTTGCGAGTACGTCGACGTGGTTGAGCAACTGGCCATCGACCGCGCCAAAGAGCTGTTCGGTGCCGACTACGCCAACGTTCAGCCGCACGCCGGTTCGCAAGCCAACAGCGCCGTTTACCTGGCCCTGCTGTCGGCTGGCGACACTATCCTGGGCATGAGCCTGGCCCACGGCGGTCACCTGACCCACGGCGCCAGCGTTTCGTCCTCCGGCAAGCTGTACAACGCCATCCAGTACGGCATCGACGCCAATGGCCTGATCGACTACGACGAAGTCGAGCGCCTGGCTGTCGAGCACAAACCAAAAATGATCGTGGCCGGTTTCTCTGCCTACTCGCAGATCCTCGACTTCCCGCGCTTCCGTGCAATCGCCGACAAAGTAGGTGCCTACCTGTTCGTCGACATGGCCCACGTGGCCGGCCTGGTGGCTGCTGGCGTCTACCCGAACCCGGTTCCATTCGCTGACGTGGTGACCACCACCACCCACAAGACCCTGCGCGGTCCACGTGGCGGCCTGATCCTGGCTCGCGCCAACGCCGACATCGAGAAGAAACTGAACTCCGCCGTATTCCCGGGCGCCCAGGGCGGCCCGCTGGAGCACGTGATCGCCGCTAAAGCGATCTGCTTCAAGGAAGCGCTGCAGCCTGAGTTCAAGGCTTACCAGCAACAAGTGGTGAAGAACGCCCAGGCCATGGCCGGCGTGTTCATCGAGCGCGGTTTCGACGTGGTGTCGGGCGGTACTCAGAACCACCTGTTCCTGCTGTCGCTGATCAAGCAGGAAATCTCCGGTAAAGACGCCGACGCCGCTCTGGGCAAAGCGTTCATCACCGTGAACAAGAACTCCGTGCCAAACGACCCACGCTCTCCGTTCGTCACTTCCGGCCTGCGCTTCGGCACCCCGGCCGTGACCACTCGTGGCTTCAAGGAAGCCGAGTGCAAGGAACTGGCCGGCTGGATCTGCGACATCCTGGCGGACCTGAACAACGAAGCGGTGATCGACGCCGTTCGTGAGAAGGTCAAGGCCATCTGCAAGAAGCTGCCGGTATACGGCGCTTAATCAGCCCCGCTAAACCTCAGTTGAAAAACCGGCACTTGTGCCGGTTTTTTTTCGCCTGAATTTACAAAGACAGAACTTTATGTGCTTACCACTCGTGATACTCGATTAAGAGTTTGAAACAACAACCCTTCATGAATTTCGACCACCCTCACATATAAGTTGTTATCGTAGCCACACAACAAACAGCTCAATCCAACACTACCAAAGCGTCCACTTTACTTCACCCAGCCTCATATTGAATGAAACTCTGATTCAAGGAACGAATTAATGAGCACAAACAGACAAAAATCCTTTATCGCAACACTGGAACTTGACGAACACCACGTAGACTTCCTGGGTGGTCTGTATGGCACTCCGGCCCTACGACACGACACACTTTTCTCGGGTGGTTTTTTTACTGGCGCCACGAGAAGACAGGATGACTCTCATCTGCTTGGCAGACGCCTGCGAAGCGAAGTCAAAAACATCGCACCACTGAACATTTACTTTCGTTGCACTGACGACTACTACCACCTCTATATCCGCTCACACGAGACGTACACAGGGCACTGTATCAGCAAGGACGCAGCCGGAGTGCTGGGGGCATTTCCTGCTGCCGGCGGCGATACCACCACCTTCAATCTCCAGAGCCTGCAAAACCGCACCATGACCTTGGACAACATGGCCAAGGACATCCAGCGGGTCCGGCTCAAGGCACGTAATTCCGGGCACATCGGCGCAGTTCTCCGCAGAGGTGCGCCCTATAGCTACCTGGCCGGAATCGAAAAGGAAGGCATCGTATTCAAGTTACGCATCCTGGAGCGAAACGCTCCTTACCTGAGTAACCCGGACGAAATCTGACAGGAGTGAGCGAACATGAGTACCGATCAGGAAAAATCATTCATTGCAACCATGAGCACTCGTTTTGGTCATCCACACTTCCCAAAACTTACTTATGGAAAAAACATCACGACAGCCAGACCGGATTATGAGGCCTTTACCTTTTCGCATCACATCGATGTTTCCAACTATCTTTTTCTGAACCCCGATATCGCCGCAAACGCATTAACGTTTTACTTCAGGTGCCTTGACGACTATTACACGCTCTACATCTTCACCCATGGCACTTACTACTATATGACCGTGAGTAACGAAGAAAAAGATTTCCTGAATGCCTACGCAACAGAAGATGGCGATCAGACGACATTCAACTTGCTGAATAGCAGCGGAAAAATAATCACCCTGGATCAACTCGACAACGACACGCCAACGGTAAGAATACAAACTCGAAGCGGCAAACTGCTGCGAGCAGGACTCAGCCGCAGCAAGTATGATCCCAAGGTGGGAACTTTCGTGCGCATCAACCCGAACCGAAGTTCCGCTGTTCTGGAGTTCAAATTGAATATCCTGCAACGCAATGCACCGTACTGAGGTCGCAGAACCGGAAGTCGCGCCTTGGCGGCACAGACAAGCCCGACAGATGATGTCCGGGCTTTTTTCCTCGGTTCTGCGCTACTTCCAGGCCTGGAATTGACCGATCGCCACAACTGGTAAGACCGGTCATGCCAATTTCTCCATTCCCCCTTGTCATTTCGAAAAAAACGAGCGTAGACTGCGCCTGCACTGGACATACCGGTAAGACCACAATAATTAAGTCCTGAATCTGATGTGCCCCGCACACGGCAGCCAGGACACCGACCAGGATTCCTCCCATGCTCAGATGGTGCTCGCGCTCAATCTTCCTCCAAGTGGTTCTCGGACTGGTGCTCGGCATCGTCTGCGGGCTGACCCTTCCCGAATACTCCGCTCAGCTCAAACCGCTCGGTGACGGTTTCATCAAGCTGATCAAAATGCTCATTGGCTTGATTGTGTTTTGCGTAGTGGTCAGCGGCATCAGCGGTGCCGGCGACCTGAAGAAGGTCGGCCGAATCGGCCTGAAATCGGTGATCTACTTTGAAGTGCTGACCACCATCGCCCTGGTGATCGGACTGGTATTCGCCTTCAGCACCGGTATCGGCAGCGGTGCGAACATTCACCTGGAGCAGCTTTCCGCAGCCGATATGGGCGACATTGCCCAGCGCGGTCAGCACATGCACACCACCACACAGTTCCTGATGGACCTGATTCCGACTTCGGTGATCGGTGCCTTTGCCGATAACAACATCCTGCAGGTCCTGTTGTTCTCCGTGCTGTTCGGCAGTGCGCTGAATCTGGTGGGAGAAGCGGCATCGGGTATTTCGCGGCTGATCAATGAACTCAGCCACGTGATCTTCCGCATCATGGGCATGATCGTGCGACTGGCCCCCATCGGTGTATTCGGCGCGATCGCCTTCACCACCAGCAAATACGGCCTGGACTCGCTGCAACACCTGGGCAGCCTGGTCGGCCTGTTCTACCTGACCTGCACGGCCTTCGTGGCCCTGATTCTCGGCCTGGTGATGCGCCTCTCTGGCTTGAAGATGTGGCCGTTGCTCAAGTACCTGCGCGAAGAACTGCTGATCGTCATGGGCACCGCGTCCTCCGATGCCGTGCTGCCACAAATCATGCGCAAGCTTGAGCATCTGGGCATCGGCAGTTCGACGGTCGGGTTGGTGATACCTACCGGTTACTCGTTCAACCTCGACGGTTTCTCGATCTACCTGACCCTGGCCATTGTGTTCATCGCCAATGCCACCGGCACGCCGCTGGCGATGACCGACCTGCTGACGATTCTGTTGGTGTCGTTGATCACCTCCAAAGGTGCCCACGGCATTCCGGGCTCGGCGCTGGTGATCCTGGCGGCCACCCTGACAGCCATTCCGGCCATTCCGGTGGTGGGTCTGGTGCTGGTGCTGGCCGTGGACTGGTTCATGGGCATCGGCCGGGCGCTGACCAACCTGATCGGCAACTGTGTGGCGACCGTCGCCATTGCGCGATGGGAAAAGGACATCGATGTGCAGCGGGCGAACAAGGTACTTTCCGGCCAGGCGGGTTATACCTTCCAGCCGCGTAAACCGGTCGCACCGGCGCATCAGCAGGAATTCTGAATCAACGGTGTGCCGACTTCGCCTTGGTCGGCACACCTTCACCACTTTTAGATGCTCATGGAGCGAACAGTGATTACCTCGTCAACCGTTGTAAATTCAGTCGTGGAAAAACTTCGGGCCGCGCTGGCCCGCGGTCAGTGGCGCTCCGGCGAAATGCTGCCGGGGCAACGCGAACTGGCCGAACAACTGGGCATCAGCCGACCGAGCCTGCGTGAAGCGGTGATCGTGCTGGAAACCCTCGGCCTGGTGCGCTCGATGCCAGGAAAAGGCGTGGTGGTGCTCGAAGCCAATCTCGCCGACAGCCAGGCGCATGAAAGCGCTGTGGCTGCTGCGAGCCTGGAAGACGTGCTGCAACTGCGCTACACCCTCGAACCGTTCATCGTCGGCCTCGTGGCGCAGTCCATCAGCAGCAAGGAAGTCGGGCAACTGCGCCTGACCTTGATGGACATGCGCGAAGCCCTGGAGGCCAATGACAGTGAAGCCGGCGTAAGTGCCTACATCGCGTTCCACGAAGAGCTGTTCACGCTGACGTCGAATCCGATCTTCCAGAGCGTGGTCCAGCAAACCAGCAATGCCCTCAAGCAGAGCGCCGAAGTGTTGCGCAACTCCCCGGAGCATCTGGCAGAGCGCCTTGAAGAAAACGAAGCGGTGGTGCGGGCGATCCGCTCCAAGAACAGCGCCCAGGCCAGCGCCGAGATGCGTCGGCACATTTTGCGCGAAGGCCAGCGCATGGGCATCGAACTGAACATCCCGGAAGACAACCTCGGCAGTTGAAACCTCTTCGAACTGGAGATTGGCCATGAACAGCTTCGCCTCGCCACAAACGCTCGCCACCCTGCCCATCCGCCCTTCGGTGGATGATCTGTATTCACGGGTCCTCGATGCCATTTTCGAACAGCGCATCCATTCGGCCAGTCGCTTTACGGAAGAAAGCCTGGCGCAGATGTTCGGTGCAAGGCGCAGCGACATGCGTGAAGTCCTGACGCGACTGTCCCATCAGCAGATCATCATTCTTCGAGTCAACCATCGCCCCCGCCTCGCCGAGCTTGATGCCGAGCATACCCGGCAGACACTGCATGCCCGGCGTCTGGCCGAGATCATGCTGGTGCGGCTGGCCTGTCAGCGACCCTGCGCGCAAGACCTGAAGCAACTGCGGGCGCTGGTCGATAGCGAGCGTCAATGCGCTGAGCGTGGCCGGGCAATCCGTTTGTCGGGAGAGTTTCATCTGCGATTGGCAGAAATGGCAGGCAATGCCCCGTTGTCGCACTTTCTACACAGCCTGGTGCCGCTGATTTCGTTCGCGCTTGCGCGGTTTGAGCTGCAGTCGATGGATTATTGCGTGTGGCAGGTGCACATGGAGATCCTGGATGCGTTGGAGCGAGGGGATGCTGCGAAAGCGGAAATTGTGCTCAACCGGCATCTGGATTATCTGGAACAGACTCTGCTCAATACAACCCGTGAACATTGCGCTGCAAGCTAGATCGCATCGCGGGCAAGCCCGCGATGGCGTCCTCACAAACGCCATAAAGCTTCAGACCGTCGCCACCCGTGCAAACCCCTCGCGAATCTTCTCTTCCGGCAAATCATCAGCAATAAACACGATCACGCTTTCACGCGATTCATCGTCAGCCCACTCCGTGTCCCAATCAAATCCGTACAACTTCAAGACGCCCTGAAACACCATCCGCCGCGGCTCGCCAAGGATGTTCAACACACCCTTGTAACGCAGCAATTGCTTGCCGTGATCTTCCAGCAGCTCATTCATGAACTCACTGAGCCTGTCGATATCCAGCGGCTTGTCGGTGCGCAGCACCAGGCTGGAAATGCGATCCAGAGACGGGGCCTGATTCACTGGTCGCAGGCTCACGCCACCACCAAGGTCGGCGTTCAAATTGAAACCGCGGACATCGAGCAGTTCAGCCAGGTCGATCCTGCCGTGGTCAACCACACGAATCGGCGCTCGCCGGTTAATGCGGGTCAGGCGCTCGCTCAACGCGGTGAAAGTCGGCTCGTCCACCAGATCGCGTTTGCTCACCAGCAAGCGGTCGGCGAAACCGATCTGCGCCTGGGCGATGGTCTGGGTCAGGTGCACGCCGGCATGTGCTGCGTCGACCAGCGTGATGATGCCGTCAAGGATATAGCGCTCGCGCAACTCTTCGTCGATGAAAAAGGTTTGCGCCACGGGCGCCGGGTCGGCCAGGCCGGTGCATTCGATCACCAGGCGGTCGAAGGCGATGTCGCCCTGATCCAGACGCTCGAGCAACAGATAAAGCGCTTTGGTCAGGTCCGTATGGATGGTGCAGCAGACGCAGCCGTTGGACAGCGTCATCACTTGCACTGGCTCATCACCCAACAACTGGGTGTCGATGCCGGCATCGCTGAATTCGTTCTCGATGACGGCGATTTTCAGGCCGTGCTCGGCCTTGAGCAGATGGCGCAACAGGGTGGTCTTGCCAGCGCCGAGGAAGCCGCTGAGGATTGTTACGGGGATGGGAGAGGACAAACTGGATCTCCTTTTTCACACAGAGAAAAAACAACACAAAACAAATGTGGGAGCGAGCTTGCTCGCGATAGCGGCTTGACATTCAACATCACTGTTGATTGACAGTCCGCCATCGCGAGCAGGCTCGCTCCCACAGGTATTGCCGTTAATCCGACAACCGGATCAACAGCACTTCGGCCCACCCTTGCCACCGTAACGGGCTTCCTGACGCTCGCGAAAGAACGCCTCGTAGCTCATCACCGGTTTGTCCGGGTGTTTGGTCTGCATATGCTCGACGTAGTTGTCGTAGTCGGGCATGCCGACCATCAGGCGCGCGGCCTGACCGAGGTATTTACCGAGGCGACTCAGGTCATTGAACATGGTGCAAATCCTCGATCACGCTTCCGGCAGCGCCTGGAATGGTGCTTCTTTATCCGTACGCCCTTTGCTGCCCCAGGCGGAAATACCGACCTTGAGCGCATAGAACAGGATGCTGAACACCACGAACAGGAACAGCGCGGTCAGCGTTGCGTTGGTGTAGGCGTTGAAGATCACGTGCTGCATCTGGGTGATGTCCTTGGCCGGGGCGAGGATCTGACCGTTGGCCAGCGCATCGCTGTATTTTCTGGCCAGCGACAGGAAGCCGATCGCCGGGTTGGCATCGAACAGCTTGATGAAGCCCGCCGTGGTGGTACAAATCAGCAGCCATGTCGCCGGCAGCAAGGTAACCCAGATGTAGCGCTGGCGTTTCATCTTGATCAGCACCACGGTGCCGAGCATCAGCGCGATACCGGCCAGCATCTGGTTGGAGATGCCGAACAGCGGCCACAAGGTGTTGATGCCGCCCAACGGATCGATCACGCCCTGATACAGCAACCAGCCCCACATGGCCACACAACCGGCGGTGGCGATCAGGTTGGCGGTCCAGGATTCGGTGCGGCGCAGGGCCGGCACGAACGAACCGAGCAAGTCCTGGAGCATGAAACGCCCGGCACGGGTGCCGGCGTCGACCGCGGTCAGGATGAACAGTGCTTCGAACAGGATCGCGAAGTGGTACCAGAACGCCATAGTGTTTTCACCCGGCAGAACACTGTGCAGGATTTGTGCGATACCGACCGCCAGGGTTGGCGCACCACCGGCACGGGCCAGGATGGTGATTTCACCGATGTCATGGGCCACCGCTTGCAGCGCGTCCGGCGTGATGGCAAAACCCCAGTTGCTGACCGCTGTCGCCACCGCCACCACATCCCCGCCGACGACGGCGGTCGGGCTGTTCATGGCGAAGTACACGCCCGGTTCGATCACCGACGCGGCGACCATGGCCATGATGGCCACGAACGACTCCATCAGCATGCCGCCGTAACCGATGTAGCGGGCGTTGGTTTCGTTATCCAGCAGCTTCGGCGTGGTGCCAGAGGCGATCAGCGCATGGAAACCCGAGACCGCGCCACAGGCGATGGTGATGAACAGGAACGGGAACAACCCGCCCTTCCACACCGGGCCGGTGCCGTCGACGAACTGGGTCAGGGCCGGCATTTTCAGCTCGGGCATGGTGATCAGAATGCCGATGGCCAGGGCCACGATGGTGCCGATCTTCAGGAAGGTCGACAGGTAGTCACGGGGCGCCAGGATCAGCCACACCGGCAACACCGCCGCGACAAAACCATAGCCGACCAGCATCCAGGTGATTTGCACGCCAGTGAAGCTGAACGCCTTGGCCCACACCGGATCCGCGGCAATCTGCCCGCCGAGCCAGATCGAACCGAGCAGCAACAACACGCCGATGAGCGAGATTTCACCGATGCGACCGGGGCGGATGTAGCGCATGTAGATGCCCATGAACATCGCGATCGGGATGGTCGCCATCACCGTGAAAATACCCCACGGGCTTTCGGCCAGAGCTTTGACCACGATCAGCGCCAGCACCGCGAGGATGATGATCATGATCAGGAAGCAGCCGAACAACGCGATGGTGCCGGGGATGCGACCCATTTCCTCGCGAACCATGTCGCCCAGGGAGCGGCCGTTGCGGCGGGTGGACATGAACAGGACCATGAAGTCCTGCACGGCACCGGCCAGCACCACGCCGGCGATCAGCCACAGCGTGCCGGGCAGGTAGCCCATCTGCGCCGCCAGCACCGGACCGACCAGCGGACCGGCGCCGGCGATGGCCGCGAAGTGGTGACCGAAGAGGATGTGTTTGTTGGTCGGCACGTAGTCCAGACCGTCATTGTTGAGCACGGCAGGCGTGGCCCGTCGCGCATCGAGTTGCATGACATTGTTAGCGATGAACAGACTGTAGTAGCGATAGGCGACCAGATAAATGGCCACGGCAGCGACCACAATCCACAAGGCGTTGATTGCCTCGCCCCGGCGCAATGCCACGACACCCAGGGCGCACGCACCTGTGATTGCCAGCACCAGCCAAGGCAAATGGCGTAGCGGGCTTTTGTCATTTTTCATTTTGATATTCCAGCCAGAAGAGTGGACAAGAAAGACAACCACTCCGAGTTTAGCTCTCCTGACGGCAAAGACCATACCCCCGACATTGGTCCGAACACCTGCGCGCGCTGGCCGCCTTGAAGTATGCAGGTCTATAGTCAGCGTACATCTACGAGGATCGCATCATGAGCGAGCACCCTGCCAAACGTCGCCACTTCAAGCGTATTGCGTTCGATGCCCGAACCGAGCTGAGTCAGGGCGAGTCCATCTGGTCGGTGAAATTGATTGATCTGTCGCTCAAGGGGTTGCTGATCGAGCGACCCGTTCCGTGGCAGGGCAATGCGCAGCAGAATTTTCTGGTCGACATTCATCTGGGCGAAGAGGCGGACATCATCATGGACGTGCAACTGACCCACGAAGACCACGGCCAACTCGGCTTTGTCTGCCGGCACATCAGCCTGGAGTCCATCGAACGCCTGCGGCGGTTGATCGAGCTCAACCTGGCTGACCCGCAGGAGCTTGAACGAGAATTGGGTGCGCTGATCGAGATCTAGCTATCAGCGAAAATCATTGTGGGAGCTTGCTCCGGGCGGCGTTCCGACGATGGCGGCCAGACAAGCAGCATCTACTTGAATGTCATGCCCTCATTGCGAGCAAGCTCGCTCCCACAGGGTTGTGTATCAAACGGAAATTATTCGAACAGCGCATCCAACGCCTGTTCCAACCGGGTCACAGCGATGATCTGCAACCCCGCCGGCGCCTCCTTCGGCGCATTGCCCCTGGGCACGATGGCCCGCTTGAAGCCATGCTTGGCCGCTTCTTTCAAACGCTCCTGACCGCTCGGCACCGGACGCACTTCACCGGAAAGCCCGACTTCACCGAACACCAGCAGATCGTGGGGCAACGGCCGGTTGCGCAAACTGGACATCACCGCTGCCATCAAGGCCAGGTCAGACGCTGTTTCCAGCACCTTGACCCCGCCGACCACGTTGAGAAACACGTCCTGATCGTGGGTCGGAATGCCGCCATGACGGTGCAGCACAGCCAGCAACATCGCCAGCCGGTTTTGATCCAGCCCCAACGTGACCCGACGCGGGTTGGCCAGGTGACTGTCGTCCACCAGCGCCTGAACCTCCACCAGCATCGGCCGTGTGCCTTCCCACGTAGCCATCACCACACTGCCCGGGACTTCTTCCTGGGCACGGGTCAGAAAAATCGCCGACGGGTTGGAGACTTCTTTCAGACCTTTGTCGGTCATGCCGAAAACGCCCAGTTCATTGACTGCACCGAAGCGGTTCTTCACCGCCCGCAGCAGACGCAGACGTCCGTCGGACTCACCTTCGAAATACAGCACGGTGTCGACCATGTGCTCCAGCACCCGAGGGCCAGCCAGCGCGCCTTCCTTGGTGACGTGGCCCACCAGGAAAATCGCCGTACCGCTCTGTTTGGCATAACGCACCAGCAACGCCGCACTTTCGCGCACCTGGGATACGCCGCCCGGTGCCGATTGCAATTGCTCGGTAAAGATCGTCTGGATCGAGTCGATCACCATCACCCTGGGCTTTTCCTGACGGGCCGTGGCAATGATGGTTTCGATGCAGGTTTCGGTCATGACTCGCAATTGATCCTGAGGCAACCCCAGGCGCCGCGCACGCATGGCCACTTGCTGCTGGGATTCTTCACCGGTGACATACAGCGCCGGCATGCTCTTGGCGAGGTTGCACAAGGTTTGCAACAAAATGGTCGACTTGCCAATGCCAGGGTCGCCACCGATCAGCACCACCGAGCCATCCACCAGACCACCACCCAGAACCCGGTCCAGCTCGCTGGAAGCGGTGGAAAAGCGCGGAATTTCTTCGACACTGACTTCAGCCAGAGTCTTGATCTGCGCCTGCTGGCCGGTCCAGCCGGTACGACCGCTGGGGGCTGCTGCCCCGCCGCTTTCCACCATGGTTTCGGTAAGCGTGTTCCAGGCCCCGCACTCACCGCACTGGCCGGCCCATTTGGGGAAAGTTGAGCCGCACTCGGTGCAGCCGTACATGCGCTTGGCCTTGGCCATCGGAACTCCCGGAAAAAAAACGCGATGATAGCTCAGCCAAGGCGCGCGAGTGCGGCCAGATATTTCGCGCCCCTATTGACGACTTCAAATAACCTTATTAAACACAGGTATATTCAGATGCCTCCACCCTACAAACCTTGTATAAGTTTTTTACTCAACTCGACCAATAAATTCTAGGGACATGCCATACCGCACGTTTTGAAAACCTATACAGACTTTGTTCACTTACATACTTTTTGCACAACTTCGAAAACACTCACACAAAACGCAGCAGGGATTCAGAGAAACGCGAAACTTGTCAGACGCCCCAGACTAACGAAACAGTTCACACCACTACCGTTGCTTTAAATTTTCAATGCACCCTCTTGGCCACTAACTGCCCGATCATCTTGAGCGTCCCGATTCAGGAATGGTCGTTCAACCTTGACTCGCCCACACAAATGACGCCATTTCGCTGAAAAAAACGTCGTCTGCGAACGCCTCAGAAGGCCTGACCGCCCCCAGATGAGGTCAATCAATGAATGTTTCAACACCACCCGGGGCAATGGCTGGCAAGCACAGCAGGCAGTTGATTCGAGCAGGATGCGATTTGCTGATTTACACTGCGCTCATCTACCTCATCTGTAACAAGGAATAACCTATGGGCGTGCTAAACGAGTTCAAGGCCTTCGCGGTCAAAGGCAACGTGGTCGACATGGCCGTCGGCATCATCATCGGCGCGGCCTTCGGCAAGATCGTTACCTCGTTTGTCGGTGACCTGATCATGCCGCCAATCGGGATGCTGATCGGAGGCGTGGACTTCAGTGATCTGGCCATAACGCTCAAGGCAGCAGACGGCGCCACTCCTGCGGTGGTGCTGGCCTATGGCAAATTCATCCAGACCATCATCGACTTCGTCATCGTCGCCTTTGCGATCTTCATGGGCGTCAAGGCCATCAACCGCCTGAAGCGTGAGGAATCCGTGGCCCCTAGCCTGCCGCCGGTTCCCACCAAGGAAGAAGAGTTGCTGAGCGAGATCCGCGACTTGCTCAAGGCCCAGAACAACCGGCCTTGACTGCACTGGTAAGCAAAACGGCGCCTTTGAGGCGCCGTTTTGCTTACCAGAAGTTTTCCACCGCCACTTGGCCGGGTCGCCGGCTGAGGCTCAAGTGCATGTCCCGCTGTTTAAGCAACTTGCGCGTGTCATCGATCATCTGCGGGTTGCCGCACAGCATGACCCGTGAATGCTCAGGCGTCAGCGCAACTCCCGCGCTGCGCTCCAACTCGCCGTTTTCGATCAATGTGGTGATCCGTCCGTTCAATGCGCCAGGATGCCGCTCACGAGTGACTGTGGCGATGAATTGCAATTTGTGTGCGTATTCAGCCAGATACTCAAGTTGCGCCAGCCCCGCGATCAGCTCCTGGTAAGCCAGTTCCCGGGCTTCGCGAACACTGTAGACCAGGATGATCCGCTCGAATCTCTCCCAGACTTCGAAATCCTGGAGTATCGACAGAAACGGCGCGATGCCCGTGCCTGTGGATAACAACCACAGATCGCGGCCATCGACAAAACGGTCCAGCGTCAGGTAGCCGAAGGCCTGGCGGTCAACCAGCAATGTATCGTCAACGCCCAGGCGGCTCAGTTCACTGGTGAACTCACCGCCCGGTACGACAATGGAAAAGAACTCGAGGAACTCGTCAAAGGGCGAGGACACCATGGAGTAGGCACGCCATACCGTGCTGCCGTCAGCCTTGGTGACGCCCAACCGGGCAAACTGCCCCGCCCGAAAACGAAACCCTGCATCCCGCGTGGTGCGCAGGGTAAACAGGTTCGGTGTCAACGGATGAACCTCGAGCAAAGTCTGACGCGTAAATTTTTCTTCACTGACGGACATGGAAGACTCCAATCAACAGATACCCCCAGTGTCCCGCAAAGAAAGCAGCGTAACCACCGACAATTTGTAGTGGCATTAATGCGCACTAGTCGTCGATTACAGAATACGAATACAACCCTGCATATAAAATTATATGCGGCATATCATAACCACTTATTCCCTAAGAACCTCGGGCACACTTTTCCAACAGTCGAAAGAGCGAAATTTTCGAACCACTTCCGCAGGAAATATCCTACACTTCGTGGCGTGCCGGATCCTGGATCCAACACTGCACCCAGAAGACACACTCATGGAGATCGCTGTATGGAGATCTGGAAGGAGTCGCAGCTCAAACAATTGGCGCACACGCAAGAGATCAATACGGCCTATCGAATCGCGCTCAATTTCGCTAGAAACCTTGGATATAAATTTTGTGGCTTTTCAATTACTTCAAACTCATTCGGGGTCGACACCAGTACGGTGAACCTGAACAACTTCCCTCATGAATGGAATACTCAATATGAAAAAAACAACGCCACGCAAATAGACCCGATAGTAGCGCATTGCAACCACTCAATGTTGCCTGTTCTCTGGAGTGAAGAGCTTTTTTCCAGGACGCCATGGTTATGGCAGCTGCTGCGACAACAAGGCTTGCAGCATGGCTGGTCCCAGGCGATCTTTGATGAGGAAACCGGCCTGCGCAGCATTTTCAGCCTGGCCAGAAGCCATTGCCCGATTTCAGCCTATGAGCTGTACGAGCATCTTGGATTCTCGGTGTTCATCAGCCGCCACTTGCACGCTCTGGCGATCGCAATGCAACCGGAAAAACTGGCTCGGCCCCAGGCTCCCCCCTTGTCACGGCGGGAACTCGAAGTATTGAAACTGTCGGCCGATGGCAAGACGGCCTATGAAATTGCCAGGATCCTCAATTTGAGTGAACGCACCGTCAACTTTCATGTGCACAGGGCTATCGAGAAGTTCGGCGTCAACAACAAGATTGCGGCAGTCATCGCCGCGGCCCGGTCCGGAGCCATCTGAAAGCGCCCGACTGTGGGAAAACCTGTGGGTAATCCAGGCAAAAAAACGTACCATTTGCGGCCCCTCCCGAGTGATGGCGTGTAGACCCTCACGACGCAGTACACTCGGACGGCTCCGCCCGCTTCAACGCCTTCGGGCAGCGGGACATCCGTTGATTATCCAGAGCCCCGCCCCATGCCTTTGCTCGAAACACCCTTCGCCAGCCTCGACCTGATCCGCCAGCCCGAACAGCAGAATGAACCGCTGCAAGCTTTCGATGCGGCCGATGAATACCTGCTCAATCATCTGGCCGAACAGCAGCCGGTGGCCGACACTCGGGTACTGGTGCTCAATGACAGTTTCGGCGCGCTGGCGGCCAGCCTGGCGGGCAAGGTGCAGGTGGTCAGCAGCGGTGATTCGTTCCTGGCTTTCCAGGGTCTGGAAAAGAACCTGGTGCGCAACGGCCTGGCGTTTGATGCGGTGGCCAGCGTACCCGCCAGCGAAACCCTTGCCGGGCCGTTCGACTGTGTGCTGATCCGTGTACCGAAAACCCTGGCCCTGCTGGAAGAACAACTGATCCGCCTGCAAGGCCGACTGGCACCGGGCGCCCAAGTGGTTGCCGCGTCCATGATCAAACATCTGCCCCGGGCCGCGGGCGACTTGCTGGAGCGTTACATCGGCCCGGTACAAGCCTCGTTGGCCGTGAAGAAGGCGCGGCTATTGATTGCCACGGCGCAAGACAAAACGCCAGTTGTATCGCCTTACCCAACGCGATACAGACTCGACGAACCGGCTATCGAACTGCTCAACCACGCCAATGTGTTTTGCCGCGAGGGCCTGGACATCGGCACGCGAGCCTTCCTGCCGCACTTGCCGAAAAACCTCGGTACTTCGCGAGTCGCTGACCTTGGGTGCGGCAACGGTGTTCTGGCCATCGCCAGCGCCCTGCAAAACCGCGAGGCCCACTACACGTTGGTGGACGAATCTTTCATGGCCGTGCAAT
The DNA here is from genome assembly GCF_019947515.1 of Pseudomonas sp. A-B-19. Taxonomy (NCBI): domain Bacteria; kingdom Pseudomonadati; phylum Pseudomonadota; class Gammaproteobacteria; order Pseudomonadales; family Pseudomonadaceae; genus Pseudomonas; species Pseudomonas sp. A-B-19. The sequence goes on along the minus strand of NZ_JAGYGN010000017.1, from coordinate 23,783 downwards.
CGGCCCGCGAAAACTGGCGTGCAGCGTTGGGTGAACGGGACGTGATCGTGCGTGCCGGTGATGGTCTGGCCGGCCAGGAACCGCAATCGCTCGACGTTGTGCTGTGCAATCCACCGTTTCACCAGCAACAAGTGGTGGGCGACTTCCTGGCCTGGCGGATGTTCCAGCAGGCGCGTGAAGCGCTGGTCGTGGGCGGCGCGCTGTACATCGTCGGCAATCGTCACCTGGGTTACCACAGCAAGCTGGCGCGATTGTTCCGCGGTGTCGAGCAAGTGGCGGCCAACCCGAAGTTCGTAATCCTCAAGGCGCGCAAGTAACAGGTAAAAAAACCTCCGGTCGCAAGGTTGTAAATCCATGCCTTGAGGCTACGGGAGGGATGTCAGTGCGTGGTCAGGCCGGCCGCGTTCATGAACAAACGCATCAGGCTGGCGACGATGAACAAGGCGCCGACGCTGCCGACCCAGATCAGGGCCAACCAGCCAAGCCGCTGCCACAGCGGCTTTTTTTCGGCTTCTTCAATGTCGTGCAGGGAATGTTTGGCGGCCATAACGTCAATCCTCTTCAAGATCGATGGCGTCGCATCCGACGCCATCGTCGGAGCGCCGCCCGGAGCAAGCTCGCTCCCACATTTCAGGTTCGCGGTGCACAGGACTAGTGGTAACCGTCTTCATGGGTGACCTTGCCGCGGAACACGTAGTAGCTCCAGAAGGTGTAGCCCAGGATGAACGGAATGATGAACAGCGTGCCTACCAGCATGAAGCCCTGACTTTGCGGCGGCGCGGCGGCATCCCAGATCGAGATCGACGGCGGGATGATGTTCGGCCACAGGCTGATGCCCAACCCGCTGTAACCGAGGAAGATCAGCACCAGGGTCAGCAGGAACGGCGTGTAGTGGGCGTTGCGGGCCACGGCGCGGATCAGGCTGTACATCGTCACCAGCACCAGAATCGGCACCGGCATGAACCAGAACAGATTCGGCATGGTGAACCAGCGGGCGGCGATTTCTGCGTGGGCCAACGGGGTCCAGATGCTGACGATGCCGATCACCGCCAGCAGCACGAAGGCCAATGGCCGGGCCAGGTCATGCATCTGTTGCTGCAACTTGCCTTCGGTCTTCATGATCAGCCAGGTGCAACCGAGCAGCGCATACGCCACCACCAGCGCCGCACCACAGAACATCGTGAACGGCGTCAGCCAGTCCAGTGAACCACCGGCGAACTGCCGATTGACCACCGGCAGCCCATCGATGAACGCGCCGAGCGCAACGCCCTGGAAGAACGTCGCAGTGACCGAGCCACCGATGAACGCCTTGTCCCACAGATGGCGCTTGTCGTCCCTGGCCTTGAAGCGGAACTCGAAGGCCACACCGCGGAAGATCAACCCGATCAACATCAGGATCAGCGGCAGGTACAACGCCGAGAGCACCACCGAATAGGCCAGCGGAAACGCGCCGAACAACGCCGCGCCCCCCAACACCAGCCAGGTCTCGTTGCCGTCCCAGACCGGGGCGACGGTGTTCATCATCACATCGCGATCGGTCTTGCCCGCAATGAACGGGAAGAGAATGCCGATGCCCAGGTCGAAACCGTCCATGACCACGTACATCATGATGCCGAAGATGATGATCACGGCCCAGATCAGCGGAAGATCGATACCCATGATTCAAATCTCCTTGGTCAGGCTGTGATCGGCGTCGATGTGGTCGTCGTCGGCTGCGGAAAACGGCCGGGCCGGTGTGCGTTTCTGGCCAGGGCCACCGTCGTTGGTTTCCTTGCCTTCGTCGATCTTCGGCCCCTTGCGCACCAGGCGCATCATGTAGCCAAGACCGGCACCAAACAGCGCGAAATAGACCACGACAAACAGAATCAGAGTGATGCTCATCTGCATGAAGCTATGGTTGGACGACGCATCCGCCGTACGCATCAGGCCGTAGACCACCCACGGCTGACGGCCGATTTCGGTGGTGAACCAGCCGGCGAGGAGAGCGATCAGACCGGACGGTCCCATCCACAGCGCCAGGTACAGGAACGGCCGCGAGGTGTAGAGGGTGTCGCGCGTGCGCAGCCACAGGCTCCACAAACCGGTGAAAATCATCAGCATGCCCAGACCCACCATGATCCGGAATGACCAGAACACTATGGTCGAATTCGGCCGGTCTTCAGGCGGGAACTCCTTGAGCGCCGGCACCTGTTTGTCCAGGGAGTGCGTGAGAATCAGGCTGCCCAGGTACGGGATCTCGACGGCGAACCTGGTTTTCTCCTCCTTCATGTCCGGCCAGCCGAACAGGATCAGCGGAGTCGCTTCGTTACCGACGTTCTCCCAGTGCCCCTCGATCGCGGCGATTTTTGCCGGCTGATGTTCAAGCGTATTGAGGCCGTGGAAATCACCGATGACCGCCTGGATCGGCGCGACGATCAATGCCATCCACATGGCCATCGAGAGCATTTTGCGGATCGCCGGGTTGTCCCTGCCGCGCAGCAAATGCCAGGCCGCGGAGGAACCGACGAAGAAGGCCGTGGCGACGAACGCCGCCGTGGCCATGTGCATCAGGCGATACGGGAACGACGGGTTGAAGATAACCGCCAGCCAGTCCGTGGGTATGACCTGACCGTTGACGATCTCGAAGCCCTGGGGGGTCTGCATCCAGCTATTGGAGGCAAGAATCCAGAACGTCGAGATCAATGTACCGATGGCCACCATCACGGTGGCGAAGAAGTGCAGGCCACGTCCGACCTTGTTCCAGCCAAACAGCATGACGCCGAGGAAACCGGCCTCGAGGAAGAACGCCGTGAGCACTTCATAGGTCAGCAACGGCCCGGTAACCGAGCCTGCGAAGTCCGAGAAACGGCTCCAGTTGGTGCCGAACTGATAGGCCATGACCAGGCCGGAAACCACCCCCATGCCGAAGTTGACGGCAAAGATTTTCGACCAGAAATGGTAGAGGTCACGGTAGGTGTCGTCATGGGTTTTCAGCCACAGGCCTTCGAGTACCGCCAGGTAACTCGCCAGGCCGATAGTGATGGCCGGAAACAGAATGTGGAACGAGATGGTGAACGCGAACTGAATTCGGGCGAGATCAAGTGCCTCTAAACCGAACATAAGTCTTCCTCTGTCAGGTAGTACGGCTGCTGGCTGGAAGCCTGCACCCACGGTCCCCACGGATATGGAGTGTGGCGAATCTCTGTTGGTTCTTTTTTTGCACGCAGCACAACGCAGGGAATCCGGCCTTGCGGCCGCCGGATCAATTCCTTTTGTGGGTTTTGATCTGGATCAATCAACGTTCAAAGAGTAGTCCCAATTTCGGGGATGAACCGCGTGGTCTTTTGCCGCGTGACAAGTTGCCTCACGGATTTTGTCAGAGGCAGCAACACACTACCAAGGAGCGGGCTTGCCCTAATGCCGATCAGTTAAGCGAAATCCATGTAGGAGCGAGCTTGCTCGCGAAAGCGGAGTACCAGTCAACATTGATGCTGAAGCTAACGGCCCCTTCGCGGGCAAGCCCGCTCCTGCAGAGCTTCATGTGCTTTCCAGATAGGTATCTAGCTAACTATTTTATTGTCGTGGCAACTTCCTGTTACAGGTTGGTGATAATCTCGCCGTTCCCCCTCTCCCCAGATTGTCCCGCAGATGCCCAGCCAAGAACCCTTGCTGTTACGTCACCATCGCCCTTTTCTTGCGTTCTGGCTGGCCCGGGTATTCACCGCCAGCGGCTTCCAGATGCTTACCGTGGCCATCGGCTGGAACCTGTATCAATTGACCGGCAACGTGCTCGACCTGGGGCTGGTCGGCCTGGTCGAGTTCGCCCCGCGCGTGCTGTTCATGCTGCACACAGGGCACGTCGCGGATCGCTACGACCGACGCAAAGTCGCGGCGATCTGCCAGTCCCTGCAGGCATTGATTGCCCTGTCGCTGGCCATCGGCAGTGCGACCGACCATGTCACCCGGGAACTGATCTTTATCCTGGCCTTCCTGCTCGGCGCCGCGCGCTCCTTTGAAATGCCGACCACCCAGGCCCTGCTGCCGAGCATCGTGCCCAGCGCGCTGTTTCCCCGTGCGGTAGCCGCCGCGCAATCGGCCCAGCAATCGGCAACCATCGTCGCCCCGGCCCTCGGCGGTTTGCTCTACGCCTTCGGCAGCGTCTGGGTGTATGGCCCGACGGTGCTGCTGTATGTCATCGCCTGTTCGCTGATGCTCAATCTGCCGGCGCGGCAGACGCCGCTGAACAAGGGCAAGGCCACTCTGGATTCACTGCTGGCGGGCATTCGCTTTATCCGCAGTCGTCCGGACATTCTCGGGGCGATCTCCCTCGATCTGTTCGCGGTGCTATTGGGAGGTGCGACGGCGTTGCTGCCGGTGTTCGCCAAGGACATTCTGCTGACCGGCCCGTGGGGGCTGGGCCTGTTGCGCTCGGCACCGGCAGTGGGTGCGCTGCTGATGTCGCTGTTGCTGGCGCGGTTTGCCGTGGAGCGCAACGTCGGGCGAGTGATGTTCACCGCCGTGGGCATCTTCGGCGTGGCAACCATCGCCTTCGGCCTGTCGACCTCGTTCTGGTTTTCCCTGGCGGTCTTGGTGGTGCTTGGCGCGGCGGACATGATCAGCATGGTGATCCGTGCCTCGTTCGTGCAACTGGAAACCCCGGACGAAATGCGCGGTCGGGTCAGTGCCGTGAACGGCTTGTTCATCGGTGCCTCGAACCAACTGGGCGAATTCGAATCGGGCCTGACTGCTCACTGGTTCGGCACAGTGCCAGCCGTGGTCATGGGCGGGATCGGCACGCTGGTGGTAACCGGCGCGTGGGTCAAACTGTTCCCGACACTGGCCAGCCGCGATCGCATGCACGCAGCTAAAGATGAAGAGAAGCAAGAGGCGAAAGTCTGACGTTCTCTAAACGAGCAACTCCCCCTCCACCGCCGTACGTGTGGCTTTACCGCAGAGTTGCTCCACCAGCGCCAGGGCAAAGGCCAAGGCCCCAGCCGAGCCCTGGGCGGTGATGCAATTGCCGTCGACCACCACTGGTTGATCGACGAAGGTGCAGCCCGACAGTTGATGGCTGGCCGAGGGCAGGCAGGTCATGCGCCGTTGACGCAATACGCCAAAGGCCTGCAGCGCCACGGCAGGCGCCTCGGCGATGCCGGCGAACAGGCGACCGGCAGCCGCCTGATCCTTGATCAATTGTTGCAGGGGTTGGTGGGCTGCCAAGTGCTGCGAACCTACCGCACCACCCGGCAAGACGATCAGGTCGAAGGGCTGCGCCAGCAAATCCACCAGCATGGCATCGGACGTCAGGCGCGTGCCGCGGGCGCAGGTGAGCATGCGCCGCCCTTCGATACTCGCCACCACCACTTCTATTTTGGCGCGGCGCAGTACGTCGATCAGAGTCACGGTTTGCAGGTCATCGGTGCCCTCGGCGAGGGTAATCAAGGCTCTAAAGGTCATCAGGTATTGTCCACAGAATGATCTTTTAAGCGTAGTCAGCTTTCCTGACCCTTGTTCGGGACCTGTGGTTACTTGATGTAAAGTTGCGTCGACATCGTATTGCCGGGTGCGTTGATCGAGGTGTTGCTGAAGGTCAGCGTGCCTTCCTGCTTGCCATCCAGATCGAGGGCATACAAATAGCCGACGGTTTTTTCCCCGGGAGTGCAACTGGTCAGGTTGCCGTTCTTGAACGCGCAGACTGGTGTGCGGGTGCCATTGACTTCAAAACCGTCCAGGGCGACATGGGCCTCACGCCCGTAACCCACTTCCAGCACGTACACCGTGATGTTCGGGCCATTGTGATCGCAGCGAGTCCGGGTTTGTCCTTCGTCGATGTTTTCAACGCCACAGGACGGCGACGCGACTTTGAGCACCTTCAATTGCGTCAGTGGCGCAGCCGAAGCCGCCACCGCCGTTTGGGCCCCGAGCAACAACGCCATCCATACGCCGAACACGCTAACCAGACGCCTTTTCATACAGGACCCATCCCCCTCAAAAACCAGCGCGCAGTATGGCGTACTTGGTGTTGTCGCAAAACATCGACGACGATCACCGCCATAAGCAGCCATATCCCCAAGCTACTGGTATGATGCGCGGCTTTTTCCGGCCCACAGTAATTTCCAGGCGCGTTCTGCGGCCTGTGCTTTGCTGTTGAGGTCGATACATTCACGGCGCCCGGCGCGCCACGGGGAGCAGACATGCTGGAAAGGCTGTTTCAACTCAAGGCACACAACACCAACGTGCGGACCGAGATTCTGGCGGGTCTCACGACCTTTTTGGCCATGGCCTACATTCTGTTCGTCAACCCGAGCATCCTCGGCGAGACCGGCATGGACAAGGGCGCAGTGTTTGTCGCCACCTGTCTGGCAGCCGCCATCGGCTCGACGACCATGGGCCTGATCGCCAATTACCCGATCGCCCTGGCACCGGGCATGGGCCTGAACGCCTTCTTCACCTACACCGTGGTCCTGCACATGGGCCACACCTGGCAAGTGGCACTGGGCGCGGTGTTCATCTCGGCAGTGTGTTTCTTTCTGCTGTCGATCTTCCGCATCCGTGAATGGATCATCAACAGCATCCCGCTACCGCTGCGCTCGGCGATTGCTGCCGGTATCGGCCTGTTCCTGGCACTGATCGCCCTGCACAACGCCGGTATCGTGGTCAGTAACCCGGCGACCATGGTCGGCCTCGGCGACCTGAAACAACCGGCGCCGATCCTCGCTACCCTCGGTTTTGCCCTGATCGTCGCCCTCGAAGCCCTTGCCGTGCGCGGTGCGGTGCTGATCGGCATTCTGGTGGTGACCATCGTTTCGATCGTGATGGGCTTCACCCCGTTCGGCGGCGTGATGTCGATGCCGCCGTCCCTGGCCCCGACCTTCCTGCAACTGGACATCAAGGGCGCACTGGACATCGGTCTGGTCAGCGTGATCTTCGCCTTCCTGTTCGTCGATCTGTTCGATAACTCCGGCACTCTGATCGGCGTCGCCAAGCGCGCCGGATTGATGCGCAAGGACGGTCATATGCCGAAAATGGGCCGTGCACTGATCGCCGACAGCACTGCAGCCATGGCCGGTTCCCTGCTGGGCACCTCGACCACCACCAGCTACATCGAGTCCGCTGCCGGTGTGAGTGCCGGTGGACGCACCGGCCTGACCGCCATCGTGGTAGCGATCCTGTTCCTGCTGGCGCTGTTTTTCTCGCCACTGGCCGCCAGCGTTCCAGCCTTCGCCACTGCACCGGCCCTGCTGTTCGTCGCCGTGTTGATGACATCCGGACTGGCCGAAATAGACTGGGACGACATCACCGTCGCCGCACCGGTGGTAATCACCGCGCTGGCGATGCCGTTTACTTATTCCATCGCCAATGGCATCGCCTTCGGTTTCATTTCCTGGACTGCCATCAAGCTGATGTCCGGTCGTGGCCGTGAGCTGAACCCGGCGCTGGTGATCCTGTCGATTCTGTTCGTGATCAAGCTGGGTTGGTTCAACGCATGACTTTTGATTCCCAGGCCTACGCCGTTCAGCTCGAAGAAAAGGTCACGCGTTTGCGTGACCTGCTGGCCCCGTTCGATGCACCCGAGCCAGCCGTTTTCGATTCGCCGCTGCAAAACTTCCGCCTGCGCGCCGAGTTCCGCCTGTGGCGCGAGGCCGGCGAGCGTCATTACGCGATGTTTTCCCAGGAAGACAAACGCACGCCAATCCTGATCGAAGAGTTCCCGATTGCCGGCCTGCGCATCAACCAGTTGATGCCGCAGCTCAAGGCAGCGTGGCAAGCCAGTGCGGCCCTGAGCCACAAGCTGTTCCAGGTAGAGTTCCTGACCACCCTGGCCGGCGACGCGATGATCACCCTGTGCTATCACCGCCCGCTGGACGAGCACTGGCATGCGGCGGCGTCGAAACTGGCAGCGGACCTGAACGTCAGCATCATCGGCCGCTCCAAGGGCAAACGCGAAGTCATCGGTCACGATTACGTGGTCGAGAAGCTGGACGTCGGCGGTCGCACTTTCAGCTACCGCCAGCCCGAAGGCGCCTTCACCCAGCCCAACGGCACGGTGAACCAGAAGATGCTCAACTGGGCGTACGATGCGCTTGGCGATCGCTCCGATGATTTGCTGGAGCTGTATTGCGGCAACGGCAACTTCACCCTGCCGCTCGCCACCCGCGTGCGCAAAGTGCTGGCCACCGAAATCAGCAAGACCTCGGTCAACGCGGCGCTGAGCAATCTCAGCGAAAACGCTGTGGATAACGTCACCCTGGTACGATTGTCCGCCGAAGAGCTGACCGAAGCCTTGAACGAAGTGCGTCCGTTTCGCCGCCTGCACGGCATCGACCTCAAAAGCTACGAGTTCGGCAGCGTGTTCGTCGACCCGCCTCGCGCCGGCATGGACCCGGATACCTGCGAACTGACCCGGCGCTTCGACAACATCCTGTACATCTCCTGCAATCCGCAGACCTTGGCAGCCAACATCGCCCAACTGCACGACACCCACCGCATCACCCGATGCGCGATGTTCGACCAGTTCCCGTGGACCCATCACATGGAATCCGGGGTGATGCTGACCCGGCGTTGATGGTTCCTGCCAGGCACAAAAAAGCCGTCTTCAAGACGGCTTTTTTGTGGGCACACTTACACGACAACATCGACCTTGCGCGGGCGCCCGCCTTTCCTGCCGTTGGCCCGCGCAGCTTCAGACTTTGCGGCGCTGCTCTGACGGCCATTGCGCGAAGCGACGACCGACGCAGCCATAGCCATCAGCGGCTTGCTCGCAGAAATCATCCCGGCGATAGATACATGCAGGTCCTTGCCTTCATGGCACAGGGCAGTCCCCCCGTAGCCGACAGTCAGGCTGGTGTAGTCCCCGCCCTCAAAATCATCGAACTCCGGATAGTTGGCCACGGGCAACAATACGCCGCTGCCGTCTTCGAAGCTGACGGCCAGACAGGGGGCCAGGTAGGTAACCGCTGTCGCTTGCAGGCTATTTTTTCTACGTAATTCGCCACGTTCAATGGCTTTGTCCAGGCTGCTTTCCGTTACGGGACTATCAGCCTGAACTTTGGCTTTTATCGTTTTCATAACTCGATCTCCACACTCTCCTGTGCGCCTATCAGGGACAGCAACGTCCTGTTCGATTCAGGTTCATAGCAAGCTGATCCAATCATATTGGTGGTACTGACAACCCTTTTCACCACAACGACTTCGTTGCTTTGCCAGTCCCACAATTGATTATCAAGACAGGCCGTTTGCAATTTTCGCCACCAGATGCCCCGGGCGCGCCGCAAATGGGCAGGTTGCTGGAGCGATTGACGCAATCCCTCAAGCACCGCCAACGGTGGCCGACGCGAAAGCGGAACTACATCCCAGAGCTCGACACCGTTGTGCCAAAAACTGAACCTGAATCTCGCACTCCACGTACCCGCCTCCACATGCGCATGAGGCGGACAATGCTCGTCTCGCAACATGATCACTACTGACAGTCCTTTGTGATTGCATATCTTCATGCTAACCCATCCGTTAGGTTAATGAATCCGAGGATTCGACATTCCCTGGAAAATCCGACCGCTGGCATTGGCAGAGGAGTCACTTCTTCCGTCCTCAGGCTAGCGTCCTCGCGTCATCCGGCCCTGCCGAGCACCAAGCGAAATGGTAAGAAATCCTTTCATTACGGCGCTGGCACCTGATAAATACTGATCCAGCTTCTTCATTTGATCCCCGGTGTAATCAATCATGCAGCGACAATTCGACGACCTTCAGTTGGGCAGCATCGAGCTGTTTTGCCTTGCGGCCGAGGCCGGCAGTTTTACTGCCGCGGCGCTGGTGGCGGGCGTCACACCCGCTGCCGTGAGCCGCTCGGTGTCGCGCATGGAAGAACGCCTGGGTGTGCGCCTGTTTGCGCGCACCACCCGCAGCGTGAAGCTGACCGACAGTGGTCGCCGCTATTACGAGGAGTGCCGCCTGGCCCTTGCACAACTGGTCGAGGCCCAGCGTGAGGTGATGGGCCAACAGCAAGTGCCATCCGGTACCTTGCGCATCAGTATTCCGACCACCTACGCGCATCATCGAATCCTGCCTTTGTTGCCCGAATTTCGGGCGCGCTATCCGGCAGTGAAGGTCGAGTCGCACATCAGCAATCGCAACATCGATTTCGTCGGCGAAGGCTACGACATGGCGATTCGTGTACGAGCCATCCCGGACTCCGGCCTGATCGCCCGACAGCTGGAAGATGCCGCTCTGGTGTTGATCGCAAGCCCTGACTACCTGAAACGGGCCGGCACTCCGCAAACCCTCGACGACCTCGAAAACCACGAATGCATTCAGTACGAATTGCCCAGCAGCGGCCGGCGCATTGCCTGGTTGTTCAACGATGAAGGCGTGCCTCGGGAGATTCTGGCCGAGGGCAACCTCAGTTGTTCCGATGATGTACTGGGCGGTGTGACCCTGGCCAAGCACGGGGCGGGGTTGTTTCAGACCTATCGTTTTATCGTGGAAAAGGAACTGGCCGCCGGCTCGCTGGTGGAAGTGCTCAAACCCTATGGCGGGCGCTCGCGGCCATTCACGCTGCTTTACCCGCAAAGTCGTCACGTGCCGCTGCGCTTGAGGGCGTTCATTGATTTTCTGGTGGAGCATTTGCCGCGCTGAACAGCGAAAGTGTCCGATCATCGCCCACAAACCGTCAGCGAGCCGTCTCTTCAATTGACCGAATTAACTAGTTAGTACAATTTATCTCCACAGGCCGAAAACCTCGGCCGATTCCAAAAATAATAAGTGGAGAGATTCTGATGCCCCCCATCGTTCTGGTGCTCAACGGCCCGAACCTGAACCTGCTCGGCACCCGTGAACCGGCGACTTACGGCCACGAAACCCTGGCAGACATCTCGGCCCTGTGCGCACGCGCCGCCGAAGATTTCGGCCTGGCAGTGGAGTTTCGCCAGACCAACCATGAAGGCGAATTGCTCGACTGGATTCACGCCGCCCGTGGCCGCTGCGCCGGGATCGTCATCAATCCTGCCGCGTGGACCCACACCTCGGTCGCCATCCGCGACGCCTTGGTCGCCAGCGAACTGCCAGTCATCGAAGTCCACCTGTCCAACGTGCATGCCCGCGAGCCCTTTCGCCACCACTCGTTCGTCTCCGCCATCGCGACTGCGGTGATGGCTGGTTTTGGCAGTCACGGCTATCGCCTGGCGCTGGAACACTTCAGCCATCGTTTGAAGGGGTGATCGCCGTGACTCAGAACAACGTGATACTGGCCGGGCTGATCGGCGCTGGCATCCTGGCTTCCCGCACACCGGCCTTGCACGAGCATGAAGGTGATGCCCAGGGGCTGCGCTACCTGTATCGCCTGATTGATCTCGATCAGTTGAAACTCGACAGCAACGCCCTGCCCGAGCTGTTGATGGCTGCCGAGCGCATGAACTTCACCGGGCTGAACATCACTTTTCCTTGCAAGCAGGCGATCATCCCGCTGCTCGACGAACTCTCGCCGCAAGCTCGCGGTATAGGCGCGGTCAACACCGTGGTACTCAAGGATGGCAAACGCATCGGCCACAACACCGACTGCCTGGGTTTTGCCGAGGGTTTTCGCCGGGGCTTGAAGGGCGTTGCCGTTGAACGTGTCGTACAGATGGGTGCCGGTGGCGCAGGTGCGGCGGTGGCCCACGCGTTATTGAGTGAAGGCGTACAACAGCTGAGCATTTTTGACGTGGACATCCGCCGCGCCCAGGATCTGGCCGACAACCTCAATCAGCATTTCGGCGTCGGGCGAGCGGTGGCCGGGTATGACTTGCCTAGCGCCATGGCCCTGGCTGACGGTCTGGTGAACACCACGCCGATGGGCATGAAAAAACTGCCGGGCATGCCGGTGCCGGCCGCGTTGCTGCGGGGCGAATTGTGGGTGGCGGAGATCGTTTACTTCCCGCTGGAAACCGAACTGCTGCGCCACGCCCGCGCCCTCGGTTGCCGAACGCTGGATGGCGGCAACATGGCGGTGTTTCAGGCGGTCAAGGCGTTCGAGCTGTTCAGCGGCGTGGTACCGGATGCCCAGCGGATGCTTGAGCATTTCCAGAGCATGAATGGCTAAAGCGGCAATCTTGCCGATTCGTAGGAGCCGGCTTGCTGGCGAAACGGGCGATGCGGTGTATCAGGCAGGCCGCCTTCGCTGGCAAGCCAGCTCCTACAGTGTGTTGTGTGTGTTGGGAGCCGGCACAACGCTGTGCATCAGGCGTGCAGGTAGCGCAACACCGACTCGCAAATCATCTCACGATGACGCTGCTTGATGCGCTCGTCCGGCAAGTCGATCTGGAAAATCTCACCCACGGTATGGCGGTTCGAAACGCGATAGAAGCAGAACGAACTGATCAGCAGATGCACATCCAGCGGCACCAGGCCAGCGCGGAAGACACCCTCTTCAACGCCACGACGCAGAATCACATCGAGGGAATCGAGAACGGTGTTGTTCATCGCCCTGATCGCCTCGGAATGCTTCACGTACTCGGCGTTGTGAATGTTCTCGATACTGACGATGCGCACAAAATCGACGTTGCGATCATGGTGATCGAAGGTGAATTCAACCATCCGCCGAATGGCTTCCACCGGAGGCAGTTCGGTCAGGTGCAGGCGGCTTTCGGTGTTGCGGATATCGCCGTAAAGCTTCTCCAGCACCTCGACGTAGAGCTGTTCCTTACTGCCGAAGTAGTAATAGATCATGCGTTTGGAGGTATGGATGCGCTCGGCGATGGCATCGACACGAGCCCCGGAAAGCCCCTGCTGGACGAATTCGACAATCGCCTCCTGCAGGATGTTTTCGCGGGTCTTTTCCGGGTTGTTCTTGCGACTCTTGCGCGGCTCGGCACCCGGTTCGGCGGAGGCTGCGGGGAGTTCTGAGGTCATTGTCATTGCGGGCTCACGGCCATCACTGCACAGGCTGGCGATTATGGGCCGCGCGACACAGCGAAGGAAGCCGCACAGCCCACGTTTAATCCAGCGTTTACCAATTCCCTACAACTTCGCCTGGCGCAATGCGCCGCTACGGGATTTGGCCATGGCCGCCAGCCGCACCGCGACGTTGGCCGCGCCGTAACCGGCATAACCGTTTTTACGCTGGATGATCTCGAAGAAGAATCGCCCCTCGAACGGCTCGGTGTACACATGAAACAGTTCACCGCCCTGGGCGTCGCGGTCGTACAACACGTTGTAGTAGGCCAGTTCACTGAGGAACTCATCGTCGAAATCGAACCGCGCCGCCAGGTCATCGTAGTAGTTGAGCGGAATATCCAGCAGCGGCACGCCCGCCTCTTTTGCACGGCTGACCTGGGCAAAGATGTCATCACAATCAAACGCGATGTGATGCACACCGGAGCCGCGATAACTCGACAGCGCGTGTGAGATCGCAGTGTTGCGGTTCTCGGAAATGTTCAGTGGCAGGCGGATCGAACTGTCGCGACTGCGCAAGGCACGGCTCTTCACCAGACCATAAGGATCGGGCAATACGACTTCATCGTCCGCCTCGAAATCCAGCAAGCCCTTGTAGAACAGCACCCAGCTGTCGAGGCTGTCGGCCGGGAGCGCCATGGCCATGTGGTCGATGCGTTTGAGGCCACCGCTGGCCGCCGCTTGCGGGTACAGATTGAAGTCGGTGCCGTAGACGTCGGCATCCTGATCCACCAGATAGATCAGGCTGCCATCCGGCGCACGCACCGCCGCCAGTTCCAGTTCATTGGGGCCAACCAGCCCGCGATATGGCTGGCCCTTGTAGGCCACTGCCCGGGCCAAGGCACTTGCGCTGTCCTTGACCCGCACGGCAGTCGCGCACAACGAAGGGCCGTGAGCTTCGAAAAAGCTGTGACCGAAAGAGTAAGGCTCGGAGTTGAGGATCAGGTTGATATCGCCCTGGCGCAGCAGGCTGACGCTCTTGGAGCGATGCTGCCCGGCCTTGACGAAACCCAGTCGCTCCAGCCAATGGGCGAGCTTGGCGCCGAGGCTTTCATCCACGGCGAACTCGAGAAACTCAATGCCGTTGTACTGGCTGGCCTTTGGCGTTTCGAACAAAATCTCAGGGCAGGCCATTGGCTTGGCCTCCTGCGCCAGACGCTCACGGGTTTTCTCTTCCAGGTACAACAACGAGCGCAAGCCGTCAGCGGCGTTGGCTCGTGGCGGCGCGGCGCGGAAGCCGTCGTTGAAGATTTCCAGCGACAATGGCCCGGTGTACCCGCTCTTGATGATCGGCGCGAGGAATCCCGGCAAATCGAATTCGCCCTGCCCCGGGAAGCAACGAAAATGCCGACTCCACTCCAGCACGTCCATGGCCAGGATCGGCGCGTCGGCCATCTGCACAAAGAAGATCTTGTCGCCCGGAATCTCGGCGATTGCACTTGGGTCGCCCTTGAGCGACAGGGTGTGAAAGCTGTCCAGTAACACGCCGAGGCTGGGGTGATCGGCCTGCCGCACGATGTTCCACACCTGTTGCCAGGTGTTCACATGCCGGCCCCAGGCCAGCGCTTCGTAACCGATGCGCAGGCCTCGTGCCCCGGCGCGTTCGGCCAGCAGGCGCAAGTCATCGACCAGAATCCGTTCATCACCGATGGACTCGGCCGAGGCGTTGCTGCACACCAGCACCAGGTCAGTGCCCAGCTCCTGCATCAGGTCGAACTTGCGCTCGGCACGTTCCAGATTGCGCGACAACCGATCACGCCGACAGCCTTCGAAATCACGGAATGGTTGAAACAGGGTGATGGCGATCCCGAGATCGGCGCACATCTGTTTAATTTCCCGTGGACTACCGTCGTAGTAGAGAAGGTCGTTCTCGAAAATCTCGACACCGTCGAACCCGGCGGCAGCAATGGCTTCGAGTTTTTCCGGCAGGGTACCGCTCAAGGATACGGTGGCAATGGAACGCTGCATATTTCGGCTCCCGGTGGAGGCTTCGGCTACAGGGAATTTGCGCCGCTTTTAAAAGAGTGAGCGGATTATTGAGCCGGGTTGTCCATTGGGCAATTTAAAGTGTACTACCCAGTTAGTTTTGTGTTCGATTATCGAACAAAATGGCCGTAGGCGAATTGACGATTTTTTGTCCACTGCCCAACATCCGTCCTCACATTAAGTCCGGACACGCAGCACCGGTCGCGATGTCCAAAACACCAAATAACAAATTCAAAAAACGGGTGGTACACATGATTCCTTCCCAAAGCTCTCGCATGGCTACGGCCATGAACGTCACTGCCGGTAGCATCGGCGACAAAATCCGCGGCGCCATGGCGGTCGGCAAAACCCGTTGGGGTATGCTGGCGCTGGTGTTTTTCGCCACCACCCTGAACTACATCGACCGCGCCGCCCTGGGCGTGATGCAGCCCATCCTGGCCAAGGAGATGAGCTGGACGGCGATGGATTACGCCAACATCAACTTCTGGTTCCAGGTGGGTTACGCCATCGGGTTCGTGCTGCAGGGCCGGTTGATCGACCGGGTCGGCGTCAAGCGCGTGTTCTTCTGTGCCGTACTGCTCTGGAGCCTGGCGACCGGCGCCCACGGCCTGGCCACTTCGGCGGTCGGCTTCATGGTCTGTCGCTTCATTCTCGGCCTGACTGAAGCCGCGAACTACCCGGCTTGCGTGAAAACCACGCGCCTGTGGTTCCCGGCCGGCGAGCGCGCCGTGGCCACCGGCATTTTCAATGCCGGCACCAACGTCGGTGCGATGTTCACACCGATGCTGTTGCCACTGATCCTGCACGTCTGGGGCTGGCAAGCCGCGTTCCTGTGCATGTCGGCACTGGGCGGGATCTGGCTGCTGTTCTGGGGCCTGAAGTACTTCAACCCGGAAGATCACCCGAGCGTCAAACAGTCGGAACTGGACTACATTCAGCACGAAGCCGAGCCGGAACAAAGCCGCGTACCCTTCTCGAAAATCCTGCGCATGCGTGGCACCTGGGCCTTCGCCCTCGCCTACTCGATCACAGCGCCAGTGTTCTGGTTCTACCTGTACTGGCTGCCGCCGTTCCTCAACCAGCAATACAACCTGGGCATCAACGTCACCCAGATGGGTATCCCGCTGATCATCATCTACCTCACTGCCGACTTCGGTAGCGTTGGCGGTGGCATTCTCTCCTCGTTCCTGATCGGTCGCGGAGTCAACCCGATCAAGGCGCGATTGATGTCCATGTTCCTGTTCGCCTGCTGCATCATCGGCGTGATCATGGCGGCCGGCTCCAGCAACCTGTGGGTCGCGGTGTTCGCCATCTCCCTGGCCATCGGCGCACACCAGGCCTGGACTGCGAACATCTGGAGCCTGGTGATGGACTACACGCCCAAGCACATGATGAGTACGGTGTTCGGCTTCGGCGGCATGTGTGCGGCGATTGGCGGGATGTTCATGACCCAACTGGTCGGCCACATTCTGACCATCACCAACAACAATTACACCGTGCTGTTCACCATGATTCCGGCGATGTATTTCATTGCGCTGACCTGGATGTACTTCATGGCACCGCGCAAGATTCCGACCGTCACTGACTAAGGTTCGGCGCAAAAACCCTGTGAGAGCGGGCTTGCCCGCTCTCACAGGGGTTTTAGCGACGGCTTTGTTGCCAGGCCGCTGCCAACCCGCTGCAGCAGATAACGGCAATGCCGAGCACGGTGGTCAGTGTCGGCGTATGGGAAAACAGCAGCCAGCCCAGCAGACCGGCGAAGATGATCTGGCAATAGCTGAACGGTGCCAGCAGTGCCGGTGCCGCGAGGCGGAAAGCCTGAGTCAGGAACAGGTGTGCCGTCATTCCGCAAGCCCCCAGCGCCAGCATCATCGCGCCATGCATCAGGTTCGGCGTTTGCCAGAAGAACGGCACCAGCGCACTCATCACCAGCGTGTTGCACAAACCGGCGAAGAAATTGCTGGTGGTCGGGCTGTCAATCTCGCTGAGCTTGCGTGTCAGCAGTTGATAGAAACAGAAAAACAGCGCCGAGCAGAACGGCAGCAACACCGCTGGGGTAAACAGATCACCACCGGGGTGAACGATGATCAGCACTCCGCTGAAACCGAAAATCACCGCCAGCCATTGCCCCCGTGTCACTCGCTCCTTCAGCAGCGGCACCGATAACGCGGTGACCAGCACCGGAGCCAGGAAGTTGACCGACGTAGCCTCGGCCAGCGGGATGTACATCAAGCCTGTGGTGAAAAACAGACTGGTACCCAGCAGGCACAGCGCCCGGATCAACTGAAGCAATGGCCGTTTGGTACGCAGCACTCGCAGCCCGGATTGCGGCAGGAAAATCCCTGCCATCAGCAAAGTGTGTACCACGTAACGCGCCCAGACCACCATGACAATGGGATAGAAACCCGAGAGATATTTGGAAAAGGCGTCGTGGGTGGAAAACAGGAAGGTCGCGACAACAATCAGCAGGATCCCTTTGAAGGGCTGATTGACGCCGGAAAGCGGAGTACTGCTGGGCGACGTCAAAATGAAGTCCTTTTATGGGTTGAGGCGAGATCTGAATAATTTAGAACCCGGTTCCACTTTATGACATCAATGACTCAAGAAAGTGTGCGGATACCGCACACTCTATTCAAGCAGACATCACGCTCAACTGAACAACTCTGACGCCTGGCTCGCCAGCGAAAGCTCTTCGGCGTACTTCAACAAGGTCGACGCCAAATCATGCAATCGCGCACCGGGCATTCGCGCGCTTGGCCCGGCAATACTGAGCACGCCGATGACCCGGCCATCCAGTGGATGACGGACCACGGCGGCAATCGCCGAGGTGCCCACCGCCGAACTTTCCTCGACCCAGGCGTAGCCTTGCTCGCGCGCCAGACGCAAGCGTTCCAGCAGTTCAATATTCGAACGCGGTGCATTAGGCCCGATGTCCCGAGGCAATTCGGCCCCTTGCCGCTCGACCAGCGACAGCGCCTCGGCATCGCTCATGCACGCCAGCCACGCATGCCCGGAAGCCGTGTAGGACAATGGCGCATCACGCCCCATGTCCGGATCGTAGCGCAGGCCCGAGCGGGCACCCTGGGACTTGGCGATCCAGACGGGCCGTTCACCCTGAATCACCCCCAGACGCACCAGTTCACCGGTTTCCCCGGCCAGTCGGTCAAGCACCGGCTGAACGATATCCGCACCGCTGCCGGACAGGTATCGAAAGCCCATGGCCACCAGTTTGGTCGACAGGTGATAGCGCAGGTTGTCCGGATTCTGGCGCACGTAACCCAGGCGAATCAGTTCGGCGAGCAACCGATGAGTCGCGCTTTTCGGGATTTCCAATTGCTCGGCCAACGTCTGCATCGGCAAACCCTGCGGTTCACCGGTCAGGCTTTCCAGTACGCTGAAGACACGCTCGATCTGACTGCCAGCCATGGTAGGTCTCAAACAAAATTTGGCTGATTCTAGAAGAGAAGCCCCACGAAGCAAAATTTGGAACCAGTCGCCCAACCGATAGTCTGACGACCGGACTGGCGTCGCTCCCACTTGGCAGCAACACTCATCGCACGGAGCGTTACCCGGAACAGAAGAGGATTCCCACATGCTATGGAAAAAAGGCCGACGCAGCGACAACGTGGTCGACGCCCGTGGTGATGATGTCGGCAGTGGCGGCGGTGGGATGCGCTTGGGCGGTGGCAAGGGCCTGAGCCTGACAGCAATCCTCCTGATCGTTGGCATCGGCTGGATCACCGGCCAGGATCCGCTGCAAATCCTCGGACAACTGGCCGGGCAAATGGACCAGCAATCAGCACCCGCCACCCACCAGAGTCGCCGGGCACCGCCGGTCAATGATGAAAGCGCGGAGTTCGTGCGTTCGATCCTGGGCGATACCGAAGACACCTGGGGTGCGATTTTCCAGCAGGCTGGCCGCCAATACAAAGACCCGACCCTGGTGCTGTTCAGCAACCGCGTGAATTCGGCCTGCGGCCTGGCCACCTCGGCGACCGGCCCGTTCTATTGCCCGGCGGACCAGAAAGTCTATCTGGACATGGCGTTCTTCCAGGAAATGTCCCAACGCTTTTCCGCCGCGGGCGACTTCGCCCAGGCCTACGTGATCGCTCACGAAGTCGGACACCACGTGCAGACCTTGCTCGGGGTATCCGCGAAAATTCAGGCAGCGCGCCAGCAGGGTCGGCAGATGGAGGGCGACGGCGGCTTGCTGGTTCGCCAGGAACTTCAGGCCGATTGCCTGGCCGGCGTCTGGGCCAACAATGCGCAGAAGCGCCTGAACTGGCTGGAACCGGGCGACATCGAAGAAGCATTGAACGCAGCGAACGCCATCGGTGACGATCGTTTGCAGCAACAGGGTCAGGGCCGCGTGGTCCCGGACTCGTTCACCCACGGTACGTCGGCGCAACGGGTGCGCTGGTTCAAAACCGGTTTCGCCCAAGGCCAGGTAAGCCAGTGCGATACCTTTGCGACGAAAAATCTGTAAATGAAAAATTGGTTGTTGGCTGTACTGATCGTTAGCGCAGGTGCCCAGGCTGCAGAACATGGCGTCAAGGAACTCAGTTCCGGGCGCCTGCTGTTGAATTCAGGTGAAATGGCGGTGGGCATCAGCCCCGCCCCGGCAAAAATCGAACGGGTGTTGATCCTTCTCCACGGGCGCTTGCGCAATGCGCAAACGTATCTGCAAAGCGGTGAACACGCCGCCGAACTGGCCGGACAGAGCGCCACGACACTGGTGATTGCCCCGCAGTTTCTCAATGAAACCGACGTTGCGGTCCATCCGGTGGCCGACACGGTTTTGCGTTGGCAAGGCAATGAGTGGATGGCCGGTGGCGAATCCACAGCGCCGTTTCGGCTGAGCTCCTACGCCGCGCTCGACGAAATCATCGCCCGCCTGGGTGACCGTCAGCAGTTTCCGGATGTGAAGCAAATTGTCATCGCCGGGCACTCCGGCGGCGCGCAGGTGGTTCAGCGCTATGCATTGCTCGGTCACGCGCAGTCCGGACTCGATGCAGCAGGCGTGCAGGTGCGCTATGTGATCGCCAATCCGTCCTCCTACGCTTATTTCGATGAGCGCCGGCCCGTGGCGTTCAGCCACGCCGGTTGCCCGAATTTCAATCGCTGGAAGTACGGGCTGGCGGATTTACCGGCCTACGCCGAAGGACAAACCGCTGCGCAGCTGCAGGAAAATTACCTCAAGCGTGAAGTCGTTTATCTGCTGGGGCAACAGGACACCGACCCGAATCATCCGGCGCTGGACAAGAGCTGTGAGGCCAAGGCGCAAGGACCGTATCGATTGGCCCGCGGGCGCTTTTACTTTGATTATCTGAAGCGGCTGCAACCGCAGGGTTTGAAGCAGCAGCTGGTTGAAGTACCCGGGGTCGGGCATAACGGCGACGGAATGTTTACATCGCCGGAGGGGCAGAAGGCTTTGTTTGGGCAGTAGGTTTTGCAGTGCTTGATCTGACGATGGCGATTTAGCAGGCGACAAATTCTTCAAGCCAACAGCATCTGCCGCAACTCGACACAATCCGCCGCATGCCAATCGGTCAATTCCGGCCATGGATTATCCGGCAGATTCACCAGCACCGTGCGTGCACCGGCCGCTCGCCCGCAATCGAGATCAAAGCGGTAATCACCGACCATCACCATCTCGCTCGCCGGCACCTTCCATGCCTCGGCCAGTTTCAGCAGCCCGCCCGGATGCGGTTTGGGCGGTGCATCATCGCGGCCCAACACATCCGCCAGCGCAAAGCAGTCGGCCAGGCCAATGGCCTCCAGCGTGACATGCGCCAGCTCCCGGGCATTGCGCGTGAGGATGCCCAGGCGATAACCGCGCCCGGCCAGCTCGCGCACCAGCTCCACCGCGCCCGGGGCCGGTTGCGAACCGAGGGCCAGGTCCCGCTCATGCTCCAGCAGCCACGCATGTTTGGCTGCGGCTTCATCGGCCGGCAGTGCGGCGAGGTGAGTCAGGATGTCGTGTCCGGCAGGGATCGCCAACGCCACGCGAATCGCCGCGAAGTCGTGCACGGCAACCGTCAGGGTACCGTCCATGTCGAACACCCAGTGACGCACATCGGCCAGGCTCATGCCCAGTCCTTGCGATGACGGATCAAGCCTTCCTGGGTGACCGAGGCCACCAGTTGCCCGGCGCGGTTGTACACGCTGCCACGGGAGAATCCCCGGGAGTTGCCGGCCCACGGGCTGTCCATCGCATAGAGCAACCAGTCATCGGCACGCAGATTCTGGTGGAACCACAGCGCGTGATCGAGGCTGGCGACCTGCATGTCCTTGTGCCATACCGATTTGCCGTGGGGCTGCATCGAGGTGACCAACAGACCGAAATCCGATGCATAGGCCAGCAGGTATTTATGCAGCGCCGGCGAATCGGCCAGCGCCCCGTCGGCGCGGAACCAGACGTACTTGACCGGGTCGGACGGCTGCGGGTTGTAGGGATCTTTCTCGGTCACCGGGCGGAATTCGATCGGCTTGGGGCACAACAGCTTTTCGCGCATTTTTTCGGGGATCAGATGCGCGCGTTGCTGGGTGATTTCCAGCTCCGAGGGTAGATTTTCCGGGCCGACCACGACCGGCATTTCGCTCTGGTGCTCAAAGCCTTCTTCGTCGTACTGGAACGACGCACTGCACGTGAAGATCGGGTGGCCCTTCTGAATCGCCGTCACCCGGCGCGTACTGAAACTGCCACCGTCACGCACCCGGTCAACCTGATACACCACCGGCAACCCGGCATCGCCCGGACGCAGGAAATAGCCGTGCATCGAATGCACATGGCGCGCCTCTTCAACCGTCTGACTGGCCGCCGACAGCGACTGGCCGAGCACCTGCCCACCAAACAACTGGCGAAAACCCAGATCCTGGCTGCGGCCACGGAACAGGTTCTCTTCGATCGGCTCCAGGGTCAGCAGGTCGACCAGATCATCCAACACTTGGCTCATTCAGATGCTCCTCACGCAAAACATTGCCGTGCAGCCTTGGCTGCAACGGTCGATTCAGTTTCTGGACCGGGCCCATGAAGGCCATTGTAAACGTCCGTGCCAGGTTATCCATGCAAGGTTTGCAGCCATTGTTCCCGGTTGATGCGATACAGCACATGCCGACGCAACGGATGATCAGCCTCAAGTCGCGGATGATCGAAGTCATCCACCGGATCATGGTGCATGCCGATGGCCTGCATGACTTTCTCTGACGGTAGATTGGTGTGCGTCGTGAAGGCCACGACCTCTTTCAACGGCAAGCGGTCGAACCCACAGCGCAGAGCGGTCCACGCCGCTTCACTGGCGTAACCGAGGCCCCAGTGCTCGCGGGCCAGGCGCCAGCCGATTTCCGTGGCCGGAGTAAACGGTGCGTCGAAACCGACCACGCCAAGCCCGGTAAACCCGATGAACTGGCCAGAGTCTTTTCGCTGCAAGGCCCAGAGACCATAACCATGCTCGGCGAAATGACCACGGATTCGCCCGATCAATGATGCGCTTTCCAGCCGACTCAAGGTTGCCGGGAAATAGCGCATCACCTGCGGATCGGCACACATCGCCGCAAAGCCCGCTAAATCTTCATCGCGCCACTGGCGCAACAGCAGCCGAGCGCTTTCAAGCTCCAGTATTGGCTCCATCGTGCCCCGCCCCTCCATTTCAATGTCGCAAGTCTACAACGCTGGTAGGATCCTTCTCTCATTCCTGAATGAAGTCATCATGCCGCTGCCGCTGATTTATCACGAAGACTACAGTCCCGAGTTTCCGGCGGACCACCGCTTCCCCATGGACAAGTTCCGCTTGTTGCGCGACCACCTGGTGGACAGCGGCCTGACCTGCGACGCCGACCTGCTGCGTCCGCAACTGTGTCCTGCGGACATTCTCGCCCTCGCCCATGACCCTTCGTATATCGAACGCTACATGAGTGGCGAATTGTCCCGCGAAGACCAGCGCCGCCTCGGCTTGCCCTGGAGCGAAGCCCTGGCCCGGCGCACGGTGCGGGCGGTCGGCGGCTCGTTGCTCGCCGCCGAGCAGGCGCTGGAGCATGGCCTGGCCTGTCACCTGGCGGGCGGCACCCACCACGCGCACTACGACTACCCGGCCGGGTTCTGCATCTTCAATGACCTGGCAGTGATCAGCCATTACCTGCTGGAAAGTGGACGGGTGAACCGGGTGCTGATCTTCGATTGCGACGTGCATCAGGGCGACGGGACTGCACGAATTCTGCACAACACCCCGGAAGCAGTGACCGTTTCCCTGCACTGCGAGAAGAATTTTCCCGCACGCAAGGCCGAAAGCGACTGGGACATTGCGCTGCCCAACGGCATGGGCGATGCCGACTACCTGAAGGTCGTGGACGATGCACTCAATTACCTGCTGCCGCTCTACCAACCGGACCTGGTGCTGTATGACGCCGGGGTCGATGTGCATAAGGACGATGCCCTGGGTTATCTGCAGCTGACCGACGAAGGCGTCGCTGCCCGTGATGAAAGCGTGATGCGCCATTGCCTGGGCCGCGACATTCCTCTGGTCGGGGTGATCGGCGGCGGCTACAGCAAGGACCGCCAGGCCCTGGCCCGCCGTCACGGCATCCTCCATCACAGCGCGCAGCGCGTCTGGCAGTCATCAGGCTGTCACTGAACTGTGGATGCTTTACCCACAATGCCTGTGGAACTGCCTGTGGATAACCTGAGTGAAAGGGCCGGCAGCCCGCACTACGTATAGGCTACAGAATGATGGTTGTTTTTTAACCAGCATTAGAAAACACCACCGAACCCTGATTGGGTGGAGGCAACGGGCTTGCGCCCGTTACCCCTCCCACACCACCGGACGTGCGGTTTTCCGCATCCGGCGGTTGAACAGCTCAGCAAGGGGCTGAGGCGAAGTCCTGCGGCGTCCACAGTC
>NZ_JAGYGN010000016.1:0-142300 GCF_019947515.1 Pseudomonas sp. A-B-19 | reverse complement strand
GCGCACGCCACCAAACCTGTGGCGCCAAACACAATGTTAACGAACGCCACTGAACCTGTAGGAGCTGGCTTGCCAGCGAAGGACTCACGGCCGGCGTGCTGGATGGGCGCAAGGCCGGGGACTGGAAACTGCAGAGCGATGATATCGAGGCGCTGTTTGCGCCGCTGCCGGAAAACCTCGAAAAGCGCTGAGATTTTCGGCGCCTGAACCGGCCTCTTCGCTGGCAAGCCAGCGAAGGACTCACGGCCGGCGTGCTGGATGGGCGCAAGGCCGGGGACTGGAATCTGCAGAGCAATGATATCGAGGCGCTGTTTGCGCCGCTGCCGGAAAACCTCGAAAAGCGCTGAGGTTTTCGGCGCCTGAACCGGCCTCTTCGCTGGCAAGCCAGCTCCTACAGTGAGCGCGTCGGACACAACTTCTGCGCACGCCACCAAACCTGTGGCGCCAAACACAATGTTAACGAACGCCACTGAACCTGTAGGAGCTGGCTTGCCAGCGAAGGACTCACGGCCGGCGTGCTGGATGGGCGCAAGGCCGGGGACTGGAATCTGCAGAGCGATGATATCGAGGCGCTGTTTGCGCCGCTGCCGGAAAACCTCGAAAAGCGCTGAGGTTTTCGGCGCCTGAACCGGCCTCTTCGCTGGCAAGCCAGCTCCTACAGGTTCAGTGTTGATCACAAATTCTGTAATCGACTCAAGACCTGTGGGAGCGTGGCTTGCCCGCGATAGGGTCAACTCGGTGTTGCAGCCTGACTCAGCCCTCGAGCACCCGCGCCAGCGTCGATTTCACCTGGCCCATGCCGTCATGCAATGCCTGCTCGATTTCAGCCATGGTGATCACTGCCGTCGACTTGCCCGCCGCCGGGTTCACCACCAGCGCCAGGCAGGCGTAATCCAGTTCCAGTTCCCGGGCCAGGGCTGCTTCCGGCATACCGGTCATGCCGACGATGTCGCAGCCATCGCGCTCCAGCCGGGCGATTTCAGCCACTGTCTCCAGACGCGGCCCTTGAGTGCAGGCATACACGCCATGACTGCTGTAGCCCACACCTTGCGCCGCCAATGCCGCAATCAGTTGCTGGCGCAACGGCTCGCTGTAGGGGTAGCTGAAGTCGATATGGGTGACGTGCTCCAGGTCATCGGCAAAGTAGGTGTGCTCACGACCGCTGGTGTAGTCGATCAACTGATGGGGCACGCAGAAATGCCCGGTGCCCATGGCGGCATGGATGCCACCCACGGCGTTGACCGCCAGAATCGCTTCGGCGCCAGCCTGCTTCAACGCCCAGAGGTTGGCGCGGTAGTTGACCTGATGCGGCGGAAAACGATGGGGATGGCCGTGACGCGCCAGGAACAGCACTTCCTTGCCGGCATATTCGCCGATGTGAATGTCGGCCGAAGGTGCGCCATAAGGCGTGTCCACTGTCAGTGACTGGCGAATTCTCAGGCCTTCGAGTTGAGTCAGGCCAGTGCCACCGATAATCGCGTAAACCGTCATAACGAACAGTCCTTAATCAATCAATTGAGCTTCTTTGAGCGCGCCGACAGCGGCCAGCCAACGCGGGTCCTGACGGTATTCGGTGCCGGCGAACGACTGGCCGCGCATCCGCGCAATGCGCCCGGAAGGCTTGACCTTCAGACGCTGGGCAGCGCTCAGGGCCAGTTCGGCAGCCGCTCGATCGTTGCACACCAGGCCCATGTCGCAACCGGCAGTCAGCGCAGCTTCAATACGACTGGCGGCATCGCCGACCACGTGAGCGCCTGCCATCGACAAGTCGTCACTGAAGATCACGCCATCGAACTGCAACTCGCCACGCAGGATGTCCTGCAACCAGCGGCGGGAGAAACCGGCGGGCTGGGAATCGACTTGCGGATAAATAACGTGGGCCGGCATGACCGCGGCCAGTTGCTTGCTCAGTTTGGCAAACGGCACCAGGTCATTGGCGCGGATCTCGTCGAGGCTGCGTTCGTCGTTGGGAATCGCGACGTGGGAATCCGCCTCTGCCCAACCGTGGCCGGGGAAGTGCTTGCCGGTGGCCGCCATGCCTGCGCTGTTCATGCCGCGGATGAATGCACCCGCGAGCAAGGCTGCGCGCTCGGGATCACCTTCGAACGAACGGGTGCCGACAACGGCGCTGCGCTGGTAATCGAGGTCAAGCACCGGGGCGAAGCTCAGGTCCAGGCCAACGGCCAACACTTCGGTGGCCATGATCCAGCCGCACTGCTCGGCCAGGTACTCGGCGTTCGGGTTGTCGGCGATGGCACGCATGGCGGGCAAGCGCACGAAACCCTGGCGCAGGCGCTGCACACGACCGCCCTCCTGGTCCACAGCCAGCAACAAGTCGGGACGGACGGCGCGGATTGCCGCACTCAATTCGCGCACCTGGCGTGGATGCTCGATGTTGCGGGCAAAGATGATCAGGCCGCCCACTTCGGGCTGGCGCAACAATTGGCGATCTTCAGCCGTCAGCCAGGTACCGGCGACGTCCACCATCAACGAGCCTTGCAAGCCAGCAGTCATAAAAATTCCTTGATAACAGAAAACCCGGCCCGCACGAATTCGCCGCCAGGCACAGTGCGCGGCAGGTTGGCGATATCAATGGGAAGCGGGTACAGAACGAGAGTCGGCATGGGCGGCTAGCTTAGCGGATGTCAGCTGCCGCGCCCACCCGTGTGCGGTTAAACCTTGGCGGCAACCGGTGTCGATTTACTGCGTGGACGCAACTGGGCAGTGGCCATGGCCGCATCCGTCACACCGGATTCGGCACGCATGCCGGCAGCCAGGAATGGCACCATCAGGCGCATGACCTGCTCGATCGAAGTGTTCACGCCGAAGTCGGTTTCAGCAATCGCCCGCAAGGCCTTGATACCGGACATGCTGAACGCCGCCGCACCCAACATGAAGTGCACGCGCCAGAACAGTTCGATGGGCGGAATACGCGGCGCCGCTTCGTTGACCAGCATCATGTAGCGGCGAAACACCTTGCCGTACATGTCTTCCAGATAACGACGCAAGTGCCCCTGGCTCTGACTGAACGCCAGCCCCAGCAAACGCATGAAGATAGACAGGTCGTTGCCACTGCGCGGCTGCACCACCAGGGCCTGCTCGACGAGGATTTCCAGCAACTCTTCGAGTGTCGGCCTGACTTCAGGTTTGGCCTGACGCCGTTCCAGCTCTTTATCGAGACTGGCGCAGAACGGCCCGAGGAACCGCGAGAAAACCGCCTGGATCAACGCCTTCTTGGAACCGAAGTGATAGTTCACCGCCGCCAGGTTGACACCGGCCTTGCTGGTGATCAGGCGCAACGAGGTTTCGGCGAAACCTTTTTCCGCGAACAACTGCTCGGCAGCATCGAGAATGCGTTCAACGGTTTCCGACTGGGCCATGGCTACTCCGCCTGACAAACACTTGTTTGAAACATACGTTTCAGCCTGCGCCTTGTCAAGCCTGGCAGTTCATTTCGGGAATGGTCGGTCAGACATTTAAACACACAACGGCGAAGCTTCAATCCACTGCCTGAGCGACCGTCCGGCGGCGACTGAAAAATGGAGCATTGCCAAGATCGCGTCACTGTATATAATCCCAGTCACTGTATAAAAAAACAGAGCGATCAATATGCTAAAGCTGACGCCACGCCAAGCCGAGATTCTGGCCTTCATCAAACGCTGCCTGGAAGACAACGGCTACCCGCCGACCCGTGCGGAAATCGCTCAGGAACTGGGTTTCAAATCACCCAATGCGGCGGAAGAACACCTCAAGGCTCTGGCTCGCAAGGGTGCAATCGAGATGACGCCTGGCGCCTCCCGCGGCATTCGCATCCCCGGCTTCGAAGCCAAGGCCGACGACTCCACCCTGCCGATCATTGGCCGGGTCGCAGCCGGCGCCCCGATTCTTGCGCAACAGCACATCGAAGAGTCCTGCAACATCAACCCCGCCTTCTTCCATCCGCGCGCCGACTACCTGCTGCGCGTCCACGGGATGAGCATGAAGGATGTCGGCATTTTCGACGGCGACCTGCTGGCAGTCCATACCACCCGCGAAGCCCGTAACGGCCAGATCGTGGTGGCGCGAATCGGCGACGAAGTGACCGTCAAGCGCTTCAAGCGTGACGGCAGCAAAGTCTGGCTGATCGCCGAGAACCCCGAGTTCGCCCCGATTGAAGTGAACCTTCAAGACCAGGAACTGGTGATCGAAGGCTTGAGTGTCGGCGTCATTCGCCGCTAAAGGAGGCACCATGCAGTTCCCACAGCCATCACCACAGCAAACCCAACTGCCGTTGTTCGAAGCGTTCATGGCACAGCCATTGGCGCCGATCCTGAAAGACGTAGTCGAGTCCCCCTGGAGCGCCGAACCCGACGTTTTCAGCGAGCTGTCACTGCGTGGTGCAGCCGGGAACTGCCTGAGCCTGCTGGCACCGATCCTCAGGGAATTGAGCCAGGACCAGGATGCACGCTGGCTGACACTGATCGCGCCGCCCGCCAGCCTGACTCAAGCCTGGTTGCGAGATGCGGGCCTAAACCGCGAGCGCATTCTGTTGCTGCAACCGCGGGGCACCCAGAGCGCCCAGCAACTGACCTGCGAAGCGCTGCGCCTGGGTCGCAGCCACACGGTAGTCAGCTGGATCAACCCATTGAGCTCGCAATGGCGGCAACAACTGATCAGCGCCGCCCGCACCGGGGACGCTCAGAGCCTGAATATTCGACTGGGTTAACCGGCAGACAAGACGCGTGCTTCACCGCGCAAGGCTTCTCCAGGGACAGAGAAGCCGATGAGTAACAACATCAAGAAAAGCGACAGACGGGGCTCAATGAAGAACCCGCGACCCCTCGTCCTTGTCGAATTCGCCTTCAACCAGGCGACCCGCCATCTGAACACCCACGCTCAACATCGCCTTGGCGACTTCCACGTGCTGTCCTTGCAGGAACGCTTTGGCGTCCTCGGAGAAATCCAAAGTAACCAGAGAACCCTCGTCCTCGGCCCTGCGCAGCTCGATACGGCCGTCTGGCAACTCGACAATTTCTAGAAAGGACGTTGGCATAAAGGACTGTTCTCCACGAAAGGCGGGGATTATATAGGCATCGTTCGGGCTTCGCTTGGGATCTTGACCAGATGTCATGTCCCAGCTGCTTGTGTCAGCACTCGTTCAACCCTTCACGAAACCGGATCGCCAATGCTTTCAGGTTCTGACGCCAACTTTCCAGTTCCTCCCGACTCAGCTCCTCCGGTGCGTCATCTTCATCCAGATTGACCGCCTGAATCAAAGGCTGGGTCACGTCCCCTTTCGGCTTGTGCGGCGCGCGTGGCGGCTGAAACAGCGCAGCATGGGCGGCCAGGAGTTTGGCCAGCCAGGTTTCCGGGTTATTGGCCAGCTCGACCAGCTCTGCCATTTCCGGAATGGCGATGCTGTCCAGCACCTCGCGAGTCAGCAACAGCTCTGCACGGGGCGCATTGGCCTGTGGCAAGCGATAGTAACCGGCGATTTCGTGACACAGGCCCAACAGCGCGCCGTACAGGTGAAACAGCGCAGCTTCGCGTCCCGCCTGGATCAGCGCCAGCGAATTCATCGCCCGCCCCTCTTCAGTGCGGGCCAGTGCTTCCAGCGACAAGCCGGCGAAGTAGATCTTCTGATTGGTGCGGGTATAAAGTTCGTGGGCCATGACGGCAGCCTCCACAACGAAATAATTGCTTCATGCAGGTTGGACAGTGTCGTGGATCAGCCGATCCAACCGCAAGCTCAAAACAAAAAAGGCCGCATGAAAACCCGAAGGTTCTCATGCGGCCCTGCGCACTGTAGGAGCTGGCTTGTCGGATCGCCGCACCGCAGCGAAGGCGTCCGCCAGTTCGACGCATGACTCAAGGGCCCCTTCGCTGGCAAGCCAGCTCCTACAGGGGTAGCGGCTTTACGCCTTGGCTGCCGGACGCTTGTCTTCGACTGCCCACTTGCCGCCGTCGTAGAACGCTTTCCAGCCAGTCGGCTTACCGTCGACTTCGGTCTGCACGTACTGTTCCTTGGTCTTGCGACTGTAACGAATCACACTCGGGAGGCCATCCGGATCTTTCTTCGGTGCTTCGCAGAGGAAGTGATACTTCGGATCGATCTCATCCTTGTGCGGGATGATTTCCATCACCAGCGGAGCTCGAGTCTCGCGGTTTTTCGGGAACTGGCTGGCGGCCAGGAACAAGCCGGATGCACCGTCGCGCAGAATGTAGGTGTCGTTGACCTTTTCGCACTTGAGCTCAGGCATCTTCACCGGATCCATCTTCGGCGGTGCCGCATCGCCGCTCTTCAGCAGTTTGCGGGTGTTCTTGCAGGTCGCGTTGGTGCAACCGAAGAACTTGCCGAAACGGCCGGTCTTGAGCTGCATTTCGCTGCCGCACTTGTCGCATTCCAGGCTCGGGCCTTCATAGCCCTTGATGCGATAGGTGCCCTCTTCGATTTCGTAGCCATCGCAATCCGGGTTGTTACCGCAGATGTGCAGCTTGCGTTTCTCATCGAGCAGGTAGGCATCCATCGCCGTGCTGCAGATCGGGCAACGATGCTTGCCGCGCAACACCAGCGACTCCGACTCACCCTCGTCGTCCGCGGCGATTTCGTCGCCCGGCACCAGGTTGACGGTGGCCTTGCAGCGTTCTTTCGGTGGCAGGCTGTAGCCCGAGCAACCGAGGAACACGCCGGTCGACGCAGTACGAATCTGCATCGGACGACCGCAGGTGGTGCACGGGATGTCGGTCATCACCGGTTGATTGGCACGCATGCCGCTTTCCGGGCTTTCGGCCACTTCGAGCTTTTTCTTGAAGTCGCCGTAGAACTCGTCGAGCACGTTTTTCCAGTCGCGTTCGCCCTGGGCCACGTCATCGAGATGCTCTTCCATGCCGGCAGTGAAGCCGTAGTCCATCAGGTTGGAGAAGCTCTCCGCCAGACGCTCGGTAACGATGTCGCCCATCTTTTCCGAGTAGAAACGACGGTTGTGCAGCGCCACGTAACCACGGTCCTGGATGGTCGAAATGATCGCTGCGTAGGTCGAAGGACGACCGATGCCGCGTTTTTCCATTTCTTTTACCAGGCTGGCTTCCGAGTAACGCGCCGGCGGCTTGGTGAAGTGCTGGGTGGGATCAAGCTTGATCAGCTTCATCGCATCGCCCTGGGCCATGTCCGGCAATACATCGTCGTCGCCCGGCTTGGCGATTTGCGGCATGACACGGGTGTAACCGTCGAACTTGAGGATGCGGCCCTTGGCGCGCAGCTCGAAGTCGCCGGCACCCACGGTGACGGTAGTCGACAGGTATTGCGCCGGCAGCATCTGGCAAGCGAGGAACTGGCGCCAGATCAGCTCGTAGAGGCGCTCAGCGTCACGCTCCATGCCCGACAGCTTGCTTGGCTCGGTATTGGCGTCGGACGGACGAATCGCTTCGTGAGCCTCTTGTGCGCCTTCCTTGCTGCTGTAGACGTTCGGGCTTTCCGGCAGGTACTTCTTGCCGAACTCGCCTTCAATATAGGTACGCGCCATGGCCACGGCATCAACCGAGAGGTTGGTGGAGTCGGTACGCATGTAGGTGATGTAGCCGGCTTCGTACAAACGCTGGGCCATCATCATGGTTTTCTTCACACCAAAGCCCAGGCGATTGCTTGCGGCCTGTTGCAGGGTGGAAGTGATGAACGGCGCCGACGGTTTGCTGCTGGTCGGTTTGTCTTCGCGTTTGACGATGCTGTAGCTGGAAGCCTTGAGCTTCTCCAGCGCAGCCATGGCCTGGGTTTCGTTGAGCGGCTTGAAGGCTTCGCCTTTCTCGCGAGCCACGTCGAAACGCACGGTCGCGCCCTTGGCAGTACCGAGGTCGGCGTGAACTTCCCAGTATTCTTCCGGGATGAACGCGCGGATTTCACGTTCGCGCTCGACCACCAGCTTCACCGCAACCGATTGCACACGACCGGCGGACAGACCGCGAGCGATCTTGGCCCACAGCAGCGGCGAAACCATGTAGCCCACGACGCGGTCGAGGAAGCGACGCGCCTGCTGGGCGTTGACGCGGTCGATATCCAGTTCGCCCGGTTTCGAGAAGGCTTCCTGAATCGCCTTCTTGGTGATTTCGTTGAACACCACGCGCTTGTAGCGGCTGTCGTCACCACCGATGGCTTCGCGCAGGTGCCAGGCAATGGCTTCCCCCTCGCGGTCCAAGTCGGTTGCGAGATAGATGGTGTCAGCATCCTTGGCGAGCCGGCGCAGCTCTTCGATGACTTTTTCCTTGCCCGGGAGGATCTCGTACTTGGCTTTCCAGCCATGATCCGGATCGACACCCATGCGCGCGACCAGCTGCTTGCGCGCTTTTTCCTTCGGCGACAGTGCCGGCACTTCACCCGCAGCAGCCTTGCCGCGCTTGGCGGCTGGCTCTTTGCTGGCGCTAGCCGAACCGCTGGTGGGCAGGTCTCGGATATGGCCGATACTCGACTTCACCACGTATTCGTTGCCCAAATACTTGTTGATGGTCTTGGCCTTAGCCGGGGATTCCACAATGACCAGCGATTTGCCCATGGATCAGAAAATTCCTGAATTCGAGAAGTGAAAGGCGATTGGCGCCTGACGCGGCACCGCTATATATAGTGGCAACAAGGTGAGGTCAAGCGCAGGGTATTGCGCGCACTCAGCTTATGGCTTGGTAAAAAGGCTTTCTTCGGCCTGCACCAAAGCAAAGCGTGGCACCTGTTCGCCGTCAACCTCGACGGACTCCAGGAACATGCTCAAGGGACGCACCCAAAAGCCGTAATCGCCATACAGGGCTTGATAGAAGACCACTTCTTCTTCGGTTTCCGAATGCCGCGCAACACTGAATACGCGGTACTGCGGACCTTTGTAATGTTGGTAGAGCCCTGGTTGTATCGGCATGCTTTGGCCCTCGCTCAAATGTTTTCAAAATAAAAACAAAAATAAATCCGGAAAAACAAAAACCGGGGCACTTGGCCCCGGCTTCCATCAGCGAGACGCTTAAACGCGTTCGAAGACGGTGGAGATGCCTTGGCCGAGACCAATGCACATGGTGGCCACCCCGAAGGTGCCGCCATTCTGCTTCATCACGTTGAGCAAAGTGCCGGAGATACGCGCACCGGAGCAACCGAACGGGTGGCCCAGAGCGATCGCGCCACCGTGCAGGTTAACCCTCTCGTTCATCTTGTCGAGCACTTTCAGATCTTTCAGCACTGGCAGGGCCTGTGCGGCGAAAGCTTCGTTGAGCTCGAAGAAGTCGATGTCGGAGATGCCCAGACCCGCGCGCTTCAGTGCTTTTTGTGTGGCCGGTACTGGACCATAGCCCATGATTGCCGGATCCACACCTGCCACTGCCATCGAGCGAATCACCGCCAGAGGCTGGATGCCCAGGTCCTGTGCGCGCTGCGCCGACATCACGATCATGCACGAGGCACCATCGGTGATCTGCGACGAGGTACCGGCTGTCACGGTGCCGCCCTTCGGATTGAATGCCGGCTTCAGGGCCGCCAGGCTTTCCAGGGTGGTTTCCGGACGAATGGTTTCGTCGTAGTCGAAGGTTTTCAGGAAACCGTTCTCGTCGTAGCCCTGCATCGGGATGATTTCGTCTTTGAACTTGCCTTCCACGGTCGCCTTGTGGGCGAGTTGGTGGGAGCGTACGCCGAAAGCGTCCTGTTGCTCGCGGGTGATGCCGTGCATTTTGCCCAGCATTTCCGCGGTCAGGCCCATCATGCCCGAGGCTTTCGCCGCGTACAGCGACATGTGCGGGTTCGGATCGACACCGTGCATCATGCTCACATGACCCATATGCTCGACGCCGCCAACCACGAAAACGTCACCGTTGCCGGTCATGATCGCTTGCGCGGCAGTGTGCAGAGCGCTCATGGACGAGCCACACAGGCGGCTGACGGTCTGGCCGGCCGAGGTGTGCGGGATCTGGGTCATCAGCGACGCCATGCGCGCGATGTTCCAGCCCTGCTCCAGGGTCTGGTTGACGCAGCCCCAGATCACGTCTTCGACTTCGCTCGGGTCAACCTTGACGTTGCGTTCCAGCAGTTTGCTGATCAGGTGCGCCGACATGTCTTCAGCGCGGGTGTTGCGATGCATGCCGCCCTTGGAGCGGCCCATCGGAGTACGACCGAAGTCGACAATCACGACGTCTCTAGGATTCAAGCTCATAAGTTCACTCTCACTCTGGTTGGGGGCGCTTAACCGAAGAAGCTCTGGCCGTTTTTGGCCATTTCGCGCAGCTTCGCGGTCGGGTGGTACAGCGCGCCCAAATCAGCGTACTGGTCAGCCAGGGCAACGAACTCTGCCACACCGATCGAATCGATGTAACGCAACGCACCGCCACGGAATGGAGGGAAACCAATACCGTAGACCAGCCCCATGTCGGCTTCGGCAGCGGTTTCGACGATGCCGTCTTCCAGGCAACGCACGGTTTCCAGGCACAGCGGGATCATCATCCAGTTGATGATGTCTTCGTCGGTGACTTCGCGCTGCTCGTAAACGATCGGCTTGAGCACTTCCAGCACCGACGGATCGGCGACTTTCTTCTGCTTGCCCTTCTTGTCGGTCTCGTAGGCGTAGAAGCCCTTGCCGTTCTTCTGGCCCAGGCGCTTGGCTTCGTAGAGCACGTCAATGGCCGAACGACGGTCGTCTTTCATGCGGTCCGGGAAGCCTTCAGCCATCACGTCACGACCGTGGTGGCCAGTGTCGATGCCGACCACGTCCATCAGGTAGGCCGGGCCCATTGGCCAGCCGAACTTTTCCATGATCTTGTCGATACGGACGAAGTCCACACCGGCGCTGACCAGCTTGGCGAAACCGCCGAAGTACGGGAACAGGACGCGGTTGACCAGAAAGCCCGGGCAATCGTTGACGACGATCGGGTTCTTGCCCATTTTCTTGGCGTAGGCAACGGTGGTGGCAACCGCCAGCTCACTGGACTTCTCGCCACGGATCACTTCCACCAGCGGCATCATGTGCACCGGGTTGAAGAAGTGCATGCCGACGAAGTTTTCCGGGCGCTTGAGGGCCTTGGCCAACAAGGTGATGGAAATGGTCGAGGTGTTGGACGCCAGGATGGTGTCCTCTTTGACCTGGCCTTCCACTTCAGCCAGTACCGCCTGCTTGACCTTGGGGTTCTCGACGACCGCTTCGACCACCAGGTCCACGTGACCGAAATCACCGTAGGACAGGGTTGGACGAATGCCGTTGAGCACTTCAGCCATTTTCGCGGCGGTCATGCGGCCTTTATCAACGCGGCCAACCAGCAGTTTGGCGGCTTCGGCCAGACCCTGCTCGATACCGTGCTCGTTGATGTCCTTCATCAGGATCGGCGTGCCTTTGGAAGCCGACTGGTAGGCGATACCGCCACCCATGATGCCGGCGCCCAGTACGGCGGCCTGCTTCACGTCCCTGGCGATTTCGTCGTAGGCCTTGGCCTTTTTCTTCAGTTCCTGATCGTTCAGGAACAAGCCGATCAAGCTCTGCGCGGCAGAGGTCTTGGCCAGTTTGACGAAACCGGCCGCTTCGATTTCCAGCGCCTTGTCGCGACCGAAGTTCGCGGCTTTCTGGATGGTCTTGATCGCTTCAACCGGCGCCGGGTAGTTCGGGCCAGCCTGGCCGGCCACGAAACCCTTGGCGGTTTCGAAAGCCATCATTTGTTCGATGGCGTTCAGCTTGAGCTTTTCCAGCTTCGGCTGGCGCTTGGCCTTGTAGTCGAACTCGCCGGAGATGGCGCGCTTGATCAGTTCCAGCGCGGCTTCCTGCAACTGCTCGGGAGCAACCACCGCGTCGACAGCACCGACTTTCAGCGCGTCTTCAGGACGGTTTTCCTTGCCGGCGGCAATCCACTCGATGGCGTTGTCGGCACCGATCAGGCGCGGCAGGCGCACGGTACCGCCGAAGCCCGGGTAGATGCCCAGCTTGACTTCCGGCAGACCGACCTTGGCCTTGGTGGACATGACGCGGTAGTCCGCCGCCAGGCACATTTCCAGACCGCCACCCAGTGCGATGCCGTTGATCGCGGCGACGGTCGGGACGTTGAGGTCTTCGAAATCGCTGAAAATCCTGTTGGCTTCGAGGTTGCCAGCAACAAGTTCTGCATCCGGCAGCTTGAAGTTGTCGAC
Source organism: Pseudomonas sp. A-B-19 (assembly GCF_019947515.1). Lineage (NCBI taxonomy): Bacteria > Pseudomonadati > Pseudomonadota > Gammaproteobacteria > Pseudomonadales > Pseudomonadaceae > Pseudomonas > Pseudomonas sp. A-B-19. Next base: position 130,197 of record NZ_JAGYGN010000016.1, on the reverse strand, counting down.
AAATTCGGTGATGTCGGCGCCGACGATGAACACGTCCTTGCCACTGCTGACGATCACGCCCTTGATCGAAGCATCTGCCTTGATGGTGTCTACGGCCTGACGCAGTTCGTTCAGGGTTAGACGGTTGAACTTGTTGACGGACTCACCCTTGAGGTCGAACTTCAGTTCGACGATGCCACTTTCAAGAGCCTTAACCGTGATGGCTTTACCTTCGTAAATCATCAACTGATCTCCACGATATGGAAGCTGAACAGTACACGTCGGACGCAGGCAAATGGCTTGGCAGGGACGTTGATCGTCAATGCTACGCCCATTCCCCCGGCACACCCGCCAACGCGATAGTCGGGATTCTGTAGGAGCGGTCTGAAATACAAACGCTCAATTCATACGCCCGTTTGATTCGGGTACGTCACCTTCACGGAATTTCCGACAATTGTCAATCGCCTGAAAAACGGGTTGAAACGCGACTTTCCGGTCATTTCCGTACTGCGAAGACCTTAAACACGCTTGAGCATGCAGGGTCATTCATAGAATCAATTGTTAGAAAAATCGCCCTAATTCGCTGCAGCCCGCGTTTAAAAAGCTACGCTGGCGAAACCAGGGGAAAAAGTTGAACGCTTTGGCGAATGCCCAGCGTAAGATCAGCCCACACCGTTTTACCGGCCTGCCTGGCCAACCCGCCCGATGATTGATGTCGGGCTTTTTATTGCCTGCCAAATGCTTTTCGTAGGAGCTGGCTTGCCAGCGAAGACGGTAGTTCGCTCAACATTTTTGTTGAATGTGAAATGGTCTTCGCTGGCAAGCCAGCTCCTACAGGGAGGGGAGTCAGCTTAAGCGAGGGCCTTGAGGGTGACATCGATCTGTTGCAATACCTCGGCTTCGCCCTTCTCGCCCCAATACAAGGCGATTATTTGCTTGTCGGCCTCGACCTTGAAGACATTGCCTGGCAATTTTTCGAAATGATCGAGCAGCGCCCGCTCTTCACAGATTTCCTGCCACTGATTGACCCAGACACCCGGTGATTTTTGCCAGTAACTCCAGCACGCCGGCTGACTGCCACGTCGCGGACGATGGTACTGCGCACAGGGGCTCGGCGGCTCCTGGCTGAGCCAGTGCGGCCACTCCTGGGGTGCCAGTTGCATGGCCAGGCCGATGCGCCGGGCCTCCATCCGCAGGGCGATACGCCCACTCTGGGCGCGCGAGGGGCGCAACCATGCCAGCGGGCTGAGTACCACCAGCAGGATTGACACCACTATCCACACCGTCATATCTGTACTCCCGATTCTTGATGAGCCCATTGTGTCACTTTTGAACCAATGCGCTTGAAACCAGCCATACTTACCAATATTGCAACCCTCAGGAGGAGCACCTCATGCCCTACAACCATATTCTGGTCGCTGTAGACCTGACCGAAGAGTGCGACCCTGTGATCCACCGCGCTCGCGAACTGGCGGTGAGCAGCGGCGCAAAATTGTCACTGGTGCACATTGTCGAACCGATGGCGATGGCCTTCGGCGGCGACGTGCCGATGGACCTGTCACAACTGCAACAGCAGCAGTTCGATCAGGCCAAGGAGCGACTGGAGCGCCTCAAGCACAAATACGCCGAACTCGAAGGCGCCAACTGTCACCTGACCTACGGCCAGCCACGCCAGGAAATTCACCACATGGCCAAGGAGCAAAGCTGCGACCTGATCGTGGTGGGCAGCCATGGCCGGCATGGCCTGGCACTGCTGCTGGGCTCCACCGCCAATGACGTGCTGCATGGCGCGCCTTGCGATGTGCTGGCGGTGCGCCTGCAAACCAAATCCTGACGCCCCCCTGTAGGAGCTGGCTTGCCAGCGAAAGCAATTCAACATTCAGCGACGTTGTTGAATGATCCGCTGCCTTCGCTGGCAAGCCAGCTCCTACAGAGGGATTGCATTGCATATGAAAAACCCGGCGTTCACAGGTGTGAAGCCGGGCTTTTTTTATTGCCGGATCAATCAGGCATCCAGTTCGGCCCAACGCTCGACCATGATGTCGAGTTCAGCCTGCAACTGCTCCAGCTGAGCAATCACCGCAGCCGTTTCGGCAGCTGGACGCTGATAGAAGCCCGCATCCGCCATCTGTGCTTCAACGGCGGCGATCTGTTGCTCCATGGCTTCGATCTGCCCCGGCAACGCTTCCAGTTCGCGCTGCAACTTGTAGCTGAGCTTTTTCTTTGCCACTGGCGCTTCAACGGCCGCCGCAACCGGCGCAGGCTCGGCCTTCACCACCGCAGAATTCAGGTCGGCCTTGCCGGATTTGCTCTCGGTCACGCCCAGCAGGCGCGGCGAGCCGCCCTGACGCAGCCAGTCCTGATAGCCACCGACGTACTCGCGAACCTTGCCTTCACCTTCGAAAACCAGGGTGCTGGTGACCACGTTGTCGAGGAATGCCCGGTCGTGGCTGACCATCAGCACGGTGCCATTGAAGGTCAGCAAGACTTCTTCGAGCAATTCGAGGGTTTCAACGTCGAGGTCGTTGGTCGGTTCGTCGAGTACCAGCAGGTTCGCCGGCTTGCTGAACAGCTTGGCCAGCAACAGACGGGCACGCTCACCACCGGACAGCGCCTTGACCGGCGTGCGGGCACGCTGCGGGCTGAACAGGAAGTCGCCGAGGTAGCTCAGCACATGGCGGCTCTGACCATCGATATCGATGAAGTCGCGACCTTCGGCCACGTTGTCGATCACGGTTTTTTCCAGGTCCAGCTGATGACGCAACTGGTCGAAGTAGGCGACATCGATCCTGGTGCCTTCTTCCACTTTGCCGCTGGTCGGTTGCAGGCCGCTGAGCATCAGCTTGAGCAGCGTGGTCTTGCCGGTACCGTTGGCGCCGAGCAGACCGATACGGTCGCCGCGCTGCAGCACCATGGAGAAGTCCTTGATCAGGAACGGGCCGCCCGGGTGAGCGAAGCTCACGTTCTCGAGCACCATCACTTGCTTGCCGGACTTGTCGGCAGTGTCCAGCTGGATATTGGCCTTGCCGGTACGCTCACGACGCTCGCTGCGCTCGACACGCAGGGCCTTGAGGGCACGCACGCGGCCTTCGTTACGGGTGCGACGGGCCTTGATGCCCTGGCGAATCCACACTTCTTCCTGGGCCAGGCGCTTGTCGAACAACGCGTTGGCGGTGGCTTCGGCAGCGAGTTCGGCTTCCTTGTGCACGAGGAAACTGGCGTAGTCGCCGTTCCAGTCGATCAGGCCGCCGCGATCCAGTTCGAGGATGCGGGTGGCCAGGTTCTGCAGGAAAGAACGGTCGTGGGTGATGAACAGCACGGCGCCCTGGAAATCCTTCAGTGCTTCTTCAAGCCAGGCGATGGCGCCGATGTCCAGGTGGTTGGTCGGCTCGTCGAGCAGCAGCAGGTCCGGCTCGGACACCAGGGCCTGGGCCAGCAGCACGCGACGACGCCAGCCGCCGGACAACTCGGCGAGGGTCTTGTCGGCCGGCAACTGCAGGCGGCTCAAGGTGCTGTCGACCAGGGTCTGCAAGCGCCAGCCATCGCGGGCTTCGAGGTCGTGCTGGACGTGCATCAGCTTGTCCAGATCGGCGTCGGTGACGCAGTTCTGGCTCAAGTGGTGATATTCGGCGAGCAAGGCGCCAACGCCGTCCAGGCCTTCGGCCACCACGTCGAACACTGTCCGCTCGTCGGCCACCGGCAATTCTTGCGGCAATTCGCCGATCTTGAGCCCGGGTGAGCGCCAAACGGAGCCGTCATCGGGCTTCTGGTCGCCCTTGACGAGCTTCATCATGCTGGACTTGCCAGTGCCGTTGCGGCCGATGATGCACACCCGCTCACCACGGGCGATCTGCCAGGACACCTTGTCCAACAACGGCATAGCGCCGAAAGCAAGGGACACATCGCTGAATTTGAGCAGGGTCATGAGCTTCTCCAAAAACCGGGCGCGCATTCTACCTGACTTGAGGCTTCAGAAGGCCGGCAATTTCGCTGTCGTAGCACTCTGAACGACAAATGTTGCGAACTGATGCGGCAAGACCCGCAAAGCTTTCACCGGCTGCTGGCAAAAGGCTAAGCTACAGGCAATTCAGTGCGGGCCCGGCCCGCGCTTGTCATGATTTTCTCTGCCCGGACGTCTCATGCGCAGTCGCCTTTTCAATCTTTTATCTGCTTTTTTACTGTCTGCCGCTGCCGTCCAATCCGCCCAGGCGGTGGATTTGTCCACCCAACGCCAGTATTACGATGAAGCCAAGCGCGCCCTGGCCAAGGGCGACAGTGGCCCGTATTTCCGTTACAGCCAGGCCCTCGCCGATTATCCGCTGGAACCCTACCTGGCGTACGACGAACTGACCGCGCGCCTGAAAACCGCGAGCAACGCCGAAATCGAGAAATTCCTCGCCGAACACGGCGACCTGCCCCAGGCCAACTGGATGAAGCTGCGCTGGTTGCGCTGGCTGGCGGATCGGGGTGACTGGGCGACCTTCGTCAAGTATTACGACCCGAAAATGAACTTCACCGAACTGGACTGCCTGAATGCGCAGTACCAGATCAGCCACAATCTCAAGACCGAAGGTAACGCCAACGCCGAAAAACTCTGGCTGACCGGCAAATCCCAACCCGAAGCCTGTGACACGCTGTTCGGCATGTGGGCCGCTGAAGGCCAGTTGACCGAACAAAAACGCTGGGAGCGCACCAAACTCGCCGCCCAGGCGCGTAACTACCCGCTGGCCAACAGCCTGGTCAACAGCCTGACCACCCTCGCCCCTCGCGGTCGCTTGCTGGTGGACGTTGCGCAGAAACCGGAACTGCTCAACCAGTCGTCACGCTTCACCCCGGCCGACGAAGCCATGTCCGATGTGGTCAGCCTCGGCCTGCGCCGCCTGGCTCGCCAGGACCCGGACAAAGCCATGGACCTGCTCGACGGTTACGCCAGCAGCATGCACTTCTCCCGGGATGAAAAAGTGGCGATCGCCCGGGAAATCGGCCTGACCCTCGCACGACGTTTCGACAGCCGTGCACTGGATGTCATGACCAAATATGACCCCGAGCTGCGCGACAACACCGTTTCCGAATGGCGCTTGCGCCTGCTCCTGCGCCTGGCGCGCTGGGACGACGCCTATCAGTTGACCCGCCGCCTGCCCCAGGACCTGGCCACCACCAACCGCTGGCGTTACTGGCAGGCCCGCAGCCTGGAACTGGCGCAACCGCAGAATCCGCAAGCGCAGACGCTCTATAAAAGCCTGGCCCGCGAACGCGACTTCTATGGTTTCCTCGCCGCCGATCGCTCGCAGTCGCCCTACTCTTTGCTCAACAAGCCGCTGGTGCTCAGTCAGGCCACCATCAACAAGGTGCGCAACACCCCCGGCGTGCGCCGCGCCCTGGAACTGCACGCCCGCGGGCAGATCGTCGATGGCCGGCGCGAGTGGTACTACGTCAGCCGTCACTTCAGCCGCGACGAAATGGTCGCCCAGGCCAAACTGGCCTACGACCTGAAATGGTACTTCCCGGCGATCCGCACCATCAGCCAGGCGCAGTATTGGGATGACCTGGATATCCGTTTCCCGATGGCCCACCGCGAGACCCTGGTGCGTGAGGCGAAGAGCCGCGGCCTGCATCCGAGCTGGGCGTTCGCCATCACCCGCCAGGAAAGTGCGTTCATGGACGACGCCCGCTCCGGCGTCGGCGCCTCGGGCCTGATGCAGTTGATGCCGGCCACCGCCAAGGAAACCGCACGCAAGTTCAGCATTGCGTACGCCTCGCCGCAGCAATTGCTGAATCCGGACAAGAACATCCAGCTCGGTGCCGCCTACCTGAGTCAGGTGCACAGCCAGTTCAACGGCAACCGCGTCCTCGCCTCCGCCGCCTACAACGCAGGCCCCGGCCGCGTACGCCAATGGCTGCGCGGTGCGGACCACCTGAGTTTCGACGTGTGGGTGGAAAGCATTCCGTTCGACGAAACCCGCCAGTACGTGCAAAACGTGTTGTCGTACTCGGTGATCTACGGTCAGAAGCTCAACGCGCCACAGCCGATCGTGGATTGGCATGAGCGGTTTTTTGACGATCAATGACCGGTAATGCCGGTTATGTAGGAGCAGCCTGCGGCAGCTCCTACAGTTCGGCGACGACCTTGCCATCGTTGAACTGCAACGCCGCCAACCGCGCATACAGCGCATTGCTGGCAATCAGCTCCTGATGCGTGCCCACCGCCACCAGTTTCCCCTGGTCCATCACCGCGATCCGATCGGCGTTTTTCACCGTGGCCAGGCGATGGGCGATCACCAGGGTGGTACGGTTTTTCATCAGGCTCGGCAGCGCCTGCTGGATCAGGTGTTCACTCTGAGCGTCGAGGGCGCTGGTGGCTTCGTCCAGGAGCAGGATCGGGGCGTCCACCAGCAACGCGCGGGCGATGGCCAGGCGTTGGCGCTGGCCACCGGACAAACCGAGGCCACCGTCCCCCAGATGAGTCTGGTAACCGTTGGGCATGGCTTCGATAAAGTCATGGGCATAAGCGATTTTTGCCGCTTCCTGTACCTCCGCCAAAGTCGCCTTCGGATTGCCGTAGCGGATGTTTTCTTCAATGCTGCCGAAAAACAGTGCCGGGGTTTGCGACACCAGGGCGAAACAGCGACGCAGGTCCAGCGGATCGAGCTGAGTCAACGGCACGCCATCGAGCAGGATGCGCCCCTGGGCCGGGTCGTAAAAACGCAGCAGCAAGTCATACACCGTCGATTTTCCGGCCCCCGATGGCCCGACCAGCGCCAGCGTTTCACCGGCATTGACGGTCAGGTTCAACCCGTCGACGGCATAACTTTCCGGCCGCGACGGGTAGGAAAAACGCACATTGTGCAGTTGCAGTTGGCCATCGACCCGCTCCGGCAGTGTCACCGCGCCGGCCACCGGCGGCAGGATGATGTTTTGCGAACGCAGCAACTCGGCAATCCGCTCGGCCGCGCCCGCTGCCCGCTGCAATTCGCCAATCACCTCGCTCAAGGTGCCGAACGCACTGCCGACGATCAGGCTGTAGAACACGAACGCCGCCAGCTCGCCGGCGGAAATTCGCCCGGCGATGACGTCCATGCCGCCGACCCAGAGCATCACCCCGACCGCGCCCAATACCAGGACGATCACCAGGGTAATCAGCCAGGCCCGCTGGAAGATGCGCCTGCGCGCGGTGTTGAACGCCTCCTCCACGGTCACGGCAAACCGGCGCTCGTCCTCGGCCTGATGGTTGTAGGCCTGTACGGTCTTGATCTGGCCCAGGGTTTCGGACACATAGCTGCCGATGTCGGCAATCCGGTCCTGACTCAGGCGCGAGAGGTTACGCACCCGGCGGCCGAAGATCAGGATCGGTGCGATCACCAAAGGCAAGGCCACCACCACGATACTGGTGAGCTTGGGGTTGGTGATGAACAACAGGACGATCCCGCCGATCACCATCAACAGATTGCGCAGGAACAACGACAGCGAAGAACCGATGACCGATTGCAGCAGCGTGGTATCGGCGGTCAGGCGGGACTGGATTTCGGAGCTGCGGTTGTCTTCGTAAAACCCCGGGTGCAGGTAAATCAGATGGTTGAACACGTTGCGCCGGATATCGGCGACGCAGCGCTCGCCGATCCACGACACCAGGTAAAACCGTGCGAACGTACCGATTGCCAGCCCCATGACCAGCAACATGAACAGGGCAATGGACTGATTGAGCAGATGCGGTGACCGGGTCATGAACCCCTGGTCCACCAGCAGGCGAATGCCCTGCCCCATGGACAAAGTGATGCCGGCGGTAACGATCAGCGCCAGCAAGGCGCCAAAGGCCTGCCAGCGATACGGCGCGATGAAACGACGGGCCAGGCGAACGGCACGGCGGTGACGGGCAGAGAGCATCGCAATCATCCAGGACAAAACATTCATTAGGGTCAGCCTACACCGCTCAATGGGGTGGCTCGCTGCAAATCACAATGAGTCAGGTTAATTATGTCCACCAACACTAGAGGCTAGACGCTATTGGTCTAAAGTTCGGCTAGCCACGTGCCGGCATTTCTGGTGGACTGGTTCTGTCCGCCCGGAAGGATCGCAGGGAGTTGTCATAGCCCGGTCACCTGGCGGTTCTACAGTAAGCACACAACCTGATGAGGAGACAGGCCATGTCCTTGCAACACAGCAGCGATGACAAGATTCAAGTGATCCGCACGCAACCGGACCAGTCTCTGGGGTGCTCGATTATTGACGAGCAGGGTCGCGAAGTACCGATCACTGAAAAAATGATCCAGAAAGCTTGCCGCGAACTGGAAAAGCGATTGGTCAAACCTGCCGAACAAGAGTGATATAGCCACCGTCTTCTTGACCCGGCCCATGGTTGGCCGGGTTTTTTATGCCTGCTTATTCCAGTTCGGGACTGTGGTGCGCCCATCGCGAGCAAGCTCGCTCCTACAGGGAACTGCGGCGTACACAAATCTTGTGCATGACAAAGAACACTGTGGGAGCGAGCTTGCTCGCGATGGGGCCGCCGCGGTCTATCAGATTGCCATTGCCCCCAACGCCGCCACAATCCTCTGCAACTCAGGCGATTCACCTTCGATCCGCACCTGCAATCCGTCGATCTCCCGGCGCAACGGGTATTGCTTGCGCAGCACATCGAATGCCGCACGCTGCTCGCTGACACTGCCGACCAGGCTGCGACGAAAATCCGCATCGTCACGACGCGGGTCGTATACGCCACGGCACAGCATCGCCAAGGCCCAGGCCGGGTCGCTTTGCCCATTCAGGGTCACGTGCGACAGCCACGGTGCCGGCAGCAGATCGCTCAGGCTGACGCGGGCCGGTTGCCCGAGAAAATCGCAATACGCCTGATAAATCTGTGCGGTCCCCCGCTGCTTGCCATCGAGGCTGTAACCGGCAATGTGCGGCGTTGCCAGCACGCACAGCTCGGCCAGCGCCACGTCGACTTCAGGCTCGCTTTCCCAGACATCGAGCACCGCTTGCAGGTCTTCGCGCGCCAGCAGCACATCGCGCAGGGCCGCGTTGTTCACCACCGGTCCGCGACTGGCATTGATCAGCCAGGTGCCGGACTTGAGCTGGTTCAGGCGTGTCTGATCGAACAAATGCCAGGTCGATAGCTGTCCCTGCCTGGTCAGCGGCGTGTGCAGGCTGATGACGTCGCACGCTTCGATGATCTGCTCGAGGCTGACGTAGTCACCGCCTTCAGCGGCCTGCCGTGGCGGATCGCACACCAGCACCTTCCAGCCCAGCCCCTGCAGGACTTTGACCAATCGCCCGCCCACTTCGCCGGCACCGACTACGCCGTAGGTACGCCGGGTCAGGTCGACGCCTTCGATTTCGGCCAGGGTCAGCAAGCTGCCGAGCACATAGTCGACCACCCCGCGGGCATTGCAGCCCGGTGCGCTGGACCAGGTGATACCGGCCTGCTGAAAGTAATCCAGGTCCAGATGATCGGTGCCGATGGTGCACGTACCGACAAAGCGCACCTTGCTGCCTTCGAGCAGCGCGCGATTGACGTTGGTCACCGAACGCACCAACAGCACATCGGCCTGTTCGACCGTGGCCCGGTCGATGGAACGCCCCGGCACCCGGCGGATTTCACCGAAGCCTTCGAAGAAGGCATCGAGCAGGGGGATATTTTCGTCGGCAACAATCAGCATGGCAGGCTCCTTTGGCGGATCGGCAGTTTAGGCGTAGATGATGCATCGCGCCTAGACGCATCTCTCTGTAGGAGCGAGCTTGCTCGCGATGGACGTCAACGATGACGCGGGATGTCTGAATGAACGTGGCATCTTTGCGTCCATCGCGAGCAAGCTCGCTCCTACAAAAGGTTGATTACAAATCCACAACACGGGTCTTTTCCTGACTGCCGCGTCAACGCGTAGAATGCGCGCCTGTGCATCAACACCTTTTGGACGTTTCGCCATTGAATCCTGTCATCGAGAATACCGCCGCCATCGCGCCTGCGCGGACGACACCCGTTCGCCTGGAACTCAAAGGCCTGCTCAACCTGGCCCTGCCCATCATGATCGCGCAACTGGCGACCACGGCCATGGGCTTCGTCGATGCGGTGATGGCCGGCCGCGTCAGCCCACGGGACCTGGCTTCGGTGGCCCTGGGCAACTCGATCTGGATTCCGGTCTACCTGTTGATGTCCGGCGTTTTGCTGGCAACCACCCCCAAGGTCGCGCAACGCTTTGGCGCCGGACAGCTTGATGAAATCGGCCCGCTGGTACGCCAGGCGCTGTGGCTCGCATTGTGTGTCGGGTTGATCGGCAGTGGCCTGTTGCTCACCGCCGAGCCGATCCTGCACTGGATGAAAGTCGATCCGCAATTGATCGAGCCGAGCATGGGCTACCTGCACGGGATCGCCTTCGGTTTGCCGGGCATGGCTTTTTATTACGTACTGCGCTGCTACAGCGATGGCATGGGGCGCACCCGTCCGAGCATGGTCATCGGCTTGTGCGGCCTGCTGCTGAACATCCCGCTGAACTACACGTTGATCTACGGCCATTTCGGCGCACCGGCCCTGGGCGGTGTCGGTTGCGGCTGGGCCAGCGGCATCGTGATGTGGTTCATGGCGTTGAGCATGGCCGGCTGGACCTTCTGGGCCCCGTTCTATGCCCGCACCCGTGTGCTGGTGCGCTTCGACCGGCCGCAATGGGCCGTGATCAAGCGCCTGGTCGGCATTGGCCTGCCGATCGGTATCGCCGTCTTCGCCGAGTCCAGCATCTTCGCGGTCATCGCCCTGTTGATTGGCAGTCTCGGCTCTACCGTGGTGGCCGGGCATCAAATCGCCCTGAATATCAGCTCGTTGCTGTTCATGATTCCTTATTCGCTGGGCATGGCGGTGACAGTGCGTGTCGGCCAGGCACTGGGGGCCGGCAATCCCTGGCAGGCGCGCTTCGCGGCAAAGGTCGGGCTTGGCGCGGCACTGGTGTTCGCGGCGTTCTCGGCGGCCCTGATCCTGCTGCTGCGCGAACCCATCGCCTCGATCTACACGCCTGACAAGGCCGCGATCCAGATTGCATCGATGCTGATTGTCTATGCCGCGCTGTATCAGTTTTCCGATGCCATCCAGGTGATTTGCGCTGGCGCGTTGCGTGGCTACCAGGACACCCGGGCGACGATGATCCTGACCTTGTTCGCCTATTGGGGCATCGGCCTGCCGGTCGGCTACGTGCTGGGACTGACCGATTGGTTCGGTCCGGCCAGCGGCCCGAGCGGGCTGTGGGAAGGGCTGATTGCCGGCTTGAGCTGTGCGGCGCTGATGCTGTCGATCCGCCTGACGCTCAGTGCGCGCCGGCGAATTCGTAACAGCCTGGGTTGATCGCCGCCCCCTTGTAGGAGCGAGCTTGCTCGCGATGGTCGTGAACGATAACGCGTAAAACCTGATGCCCCGCGGTGTCCTGACGTTTTTCGCGAGCAAGCTCGCTCCTACAGAGGGGGTGGTGATCAGCCGGATTTCTTGCGAATCCAGTAGAGGTAGGTGCCCTCTTCTTCGTGCTGCGCCACCAGTTCGTGGTCGAGAAACACACAGAACTTGGGAATGTCGCGACGGGTCGACGGGTCAGTGGCGATCACCTTGAGCAGGCCGCCGGGCACCAGGTCACGGATGTGCTGGTGCAGCATCATCACCGGCTCCGGGCAGTTAAGGCCAGTGGCGTCGAGGGTGCCGTCTACCGGCGTATCAAGCATTTGACTCATGATTCACTCCTGGAACTGGCCGGCATTGTCGCGCATTGCCGGGTGTAACGTCATCTGCGGCAGACATCCATCTTTGTAGGAGCTGGCTTGCCAGCGAAGGCGTCCGCAAGTTCGGCGCATGACTCAGGGGCCCCTTCGCTGGCAAGCCAGCTCCTACAGGGGGGGGGGTGATCAGCGGGATTTCGGCTTCTTCACATCCAGCCGGCGCAAATGGCAGGTCACTTCCTCACGGTCGTGGTACAGCTGCTTGCAGCCGATCTCGACCTTGATGCCACGGGCCTTGAAGCCATCGGCAATGCGCTCGAGCAAACGCTTCACTTCGGCATAACGCTGTTTCATCGGCAGCTTGAGGTTGACCACCGCTTCGCGGCAATGGCCGTCGCCGATCCACTCTTCCAGCATCGCGGCGTTGCGCGCCGGCTTCTCGACGATGTCGCAAACCATCCAGTCCACCGGCTGCTTGGGCTTGAAGGTGAAACCGTCGGCCATCAGATGCTGCACCAGCCCCGTGTCCATCAGGCTTTCGGCCATCGGACCGTTATCGATGGCGGTCACCAGCATGCCGCGGTTGACCAGTTGCCAGGTCCAGCCACCCGGAGCGGCCCCGAGGTCGACGCCGGTCATATCGCCGTGCAGGCGCTCGTCCCACTGGTCGCGCGGGATGAAGTGGTGCCAGGCCTCTTCCAGCTTGAGGGTCGAACGGCTCGGGGCTTCGCGTGGAAACTTCAGGCGCGGAATGCCCATTGGCCACATGGCCGAGTTATTCGACTCGGCCAGGCCCATGAACACTTCGCGGCCGCTTTTGAAGGTCAGCAACAGGCGCGGCTTTTGCGCGTCTTCCACCAGTTTGCCAGCGGCCATCAGCGCCTTGCGCAGGTGCACTTCGAATTTCTTGCAGAAGTTCGACAGCTCCTTGCCGTCGTTGGTGTCGACCATTTCCAGCCACAGGCTGCCGCACAGCGGAAAATCCGCCATGTGCGCGAGGATCACGCTGATGCGGTCGGTTTCCGGCAGATCGATGAAAATCCCCCGGGCCCACTGGCGCGGGAAGATCAGCTCGGCGAAACGCTGCCCGCGCATCAGGCGCTCGGCGCCATCTTCTTCGGTGCAGACAAACTCGGCGCAAGCCGTCGCGGCCTTGGCCTTGGCATAACCGGCCACGTTCAAGCGCGCGGCGAGGTCGGAAATCTCGGAACAGACTTCGCCTTCGAAGCCCGGCCGGCAATGCATGAATAGGGTGTTCATTCTTACTCCTGGACCCTGTAGGAGCGAGCTTGCTCGCGATGGACTCAAGGGCGGCGCGTTTACTCAGGAAACACGCGTTATCGTTAACGTCCATCGCGAGCAGGCTCGCTCCCACAAAGAGAGACCGCTTGCGTTGAAGCAAAGCCTGTCACGAAAACCGGCGCATGATAACTGACTTCGGAACCTGGGGTCTGTCCATAGAGTCCAGTTATTAGCCAGCTACTTAAAACAGGGCTAGGTTTAATGTTCTGCCCGTCCCCTCAGTCCGTAGCCGTGCGGACTTCAAGGAGTGATCGTAATGCCGTCGCTTAATAGCCTGAAAACGCTCAAGACCCTGCAAGTCGATGACAAGACTTACCACTACTTCAGCCTGCCGGAAGCCGCCAAAAGCCTGGGCGAGCTCGACAAGTTGCCGATGTCGTTGAAAGTCCTGCTGGAAAACCTGCTGCGCTGGGAAGACGAAAAAACCGTCACCGGCGCCGACCTCAAGGCACTGGCCGCGTGGCTCAAGGAGCGTCGCTCCGACCGCGAAATCCAGTACCGCCCGGCGCGGGTCTTGATGCAAGACTTCACTGGCGTTCCCGCTGTGGTCGACCTGGCCGCGATGCGCGCGGCGATGGCCAAGGCCGGCGGCAATCCACAGCGGATCAACCCGCTGTCTCCGGTAGACCTGGTGATTGACCACTCGGTGATGGTCGACAAGTTCGCCAGCAGCAACGCCTTCGAACAAAACGTCGACATTGAAATGCAGCGCAATGGCGAGCGTTATGCGTTCCTGCGCTGGGGCCAGAGTGCCTTTGACAATTTCAGCGTGGTGCCACCGGGCACCGGGATCTGCCACCAGGTGAATCTTGAATACCTCGGCCGCACGGTCTGGACCAAGGACGAGGACGGCCGCACCTACGCCTTCCCCGACACGCTGGTCGGCACCGACTCCCACACCACCATGATCAACGGCCTCGGCGTGCTCGGCTGGGGCGTCGGTGGTATCGAGGCGGAAGCGGCAATGCTCGGGCAACCGGTGTCGATGCTGATTCCGGAGGTCATCGGCTTCAAACTCACCGGCAAGCTCAAGGAAGGCATCACTGCCACCGACCTGGTGCTGACCGTGACCCAGATGCTGCGCAAGAAAGGCGTGGTGGGCAAGTTCGTCGAGTTCTATGGCGATGGCCTCGCCGACCTGCCGCTGGCCGACCGCGCGACCATCGCCAACATGGCCCCGGAATACGGCGCCACCTGCGGTTTCTTCCCGGTGGACGACGTCACGCTGGAGTACCTGCGCCTCTCAGGCCGGCCCCTGGAAACGGTGCAACTGGTCGAGGCCTACAGCAAGGCCCAGGGCCTGTGGCGCCTGCCTGGCCAGGAACCGGTGTTCACCGACAGCCTGGCGCTGGACATGGGCCGCGTCGAAGCCAGCCTCGCGGGGCCGAAACGCCCGCAGGACAGGGTATCGCTGCCGAATGTCGCCCAAGCCTTCAGCGACTTCGTCGACCTGCAATTCAAACCTACCAGCAAGGAAGAAGGCCGCCTGGAAAGCGAAGGCGGTGGCGGTGTTGCCGTCGGCAATGCCGATATGGCCGGCGAAGCGGATTACGATTACGAAGGCCAGACCTATCGCCTGAAAAACGGCGCCGTGGTCATCGCCGCGATCACCTCCTGCACCAACACGTCCAACCCGAGCGTGATGATGGCGGCCGGGCTGGTGGCGAAGAAGGCCGTGGAAAAAGGCCTGAAACGCAAACCCTGGGTGAAGAGTTCGCTGGCCCCCGGCTCCAAAGTGGTCACCGACTACTATAAGGCGGCCGGCCTGACCCATTACCTCGATGAATTGGGCTTTGCCCTGGTCGGCTATGGCTGCACCACCTGCATCGGCAACTCCGGGCCGCTGCCAGAGCCCATCGAAAAAGCCATCCAGCAAGCCGACCTCACGGTGGCATCGGTGCTCTCGGGCAATCGCAACTTCGAAGGCCGGGTGCATCCGCTGGTGAAAACCAACTGGCTGGCCTCCCCGCCGCTGGTGGTTGCCTACGCGCTGGCGGGCACGGTGCGCACCGATCTCAGCCGCGAGCCGCTGGGCAATGACAAGGACGGCAAACCGGTTTACCTGCGGGACATCTGGCCAAGCAGCAAAGAAATTGCCGACGCGGTGAACCAGGTCAACACTGCGATGTTCCACAAGGAATACGCCGAAGTGTTTGCCGGAGACGCGCATTGGCAGGCGATCGAGGTTCCGCAGGCGGCAACCTATGTCTGGCAGGACGATTCGACCTACATCCAGCATCCACCGTTTTTCGATGACATCGGCGGCCCGCCGCCTGTGGTCAAGGATGTCAACGGCGCCAGGGTCCTCGCACTGCTCGGCGACTCGGTGACCACCGACCACATCTCCCCGGCCGGCAACATCAAGGCCGACAGCCCGGCAGGCCAATACCTGCGCGGCAAAGGCGTGGAGCCACGGGACTTCAACTCCTACGGCTCGCGGCGCGGCAACCATGAAGTGATGATGCGCGGCACCTTCGCCAACATCCGCATACGCAACGAAATGCTCGGCGGCGAGGAAGGCGGCAACACCCGCTACATTCCCACCGGGGAAAAAATGCCGATCTACGACGCAGCCATGCGCTATCAGGCGTCGGGCACGCCGCTGGTGGTGATCGCGGGCCAGGAGTACGGCACCGGATCGAGCCGCGACTGGGCAGCCAAGGGCACCAATCTGCTGGGGGTCAAAGCGGTCATCGCCGAAAGCTTCGAGCGGATCCACCGCTCCAATCTGGTGGGCATGGGCGTGTTGCCGCTGCAGTTCAAGCTGGATCAGAACCGCAAGAGCCTGAACCTCAATGGCAGTGAAATCCTGGACATCCTCGGCTTGACCGGCGTCGAGCTGACGCCACGGATGAACCTGTCGCTGGTCATCACCCGTGAAGACGGCAGCAAGGAAAAGGTCGAGGTGTTGTGCCGGATCGACACGCTCAATGAAGTGGAATACTTCAAGTCGGGAGGCATTTTGCATTACGTGTTGCGGCAGTTGATTGCCTCATAACGGCTCGCTCCCACGCGTGCAAATCAGGCAAACTCCTCGCGCAGCATCGCCACGAACGCCTCGCGCGCCGGGTGCACCCCGGCGTTTTCGTGCCAGTAAAACAGGTTGTCGACGGCGGTCAGTTCGGGGAACTCGAACCCCGCGCACCCGGCACCTTTGGCGTACTGGTCGAACACGCCTTTGGGCACCAGTGCCACCCCGGCCCCGGCGCTGACGCAACCGACAATCGCGCCATAACTGGCCAGGCTGACAATCGGCAGTGCCTGACCCTGTCGCAGCAACCAATGCTCCAGCGCCGCCCGGTACGGACAGCCCTGTGGCCACATGAACACGGTCTGGTCCCGCAAGTCGCCGATGTCCCGCAGCGGCCCCAGGGAGGTCGAGGCGATCAGCAATAAATCCTCGCGGTACATCGGCGTGCGCTTGAGGTGCGAGCGCTCGACATCCACCGCCACGATGGCGCCGTCGAGTTTGTGATTGAGTGTGTCGTCGAGCAATTGCCCCCAGGAGCCGGTGGTCAGCTCCAGCGCCACCTGCGGAAAACGCTTGTGGAATTTCGCCAGCAGGCGCGGCAAACGCCCGGTGGCCGACGACTCGATGGCGCCGATGCGCAACGGGCCTGAGGGTTCGGCCGAAGGGTCGACCGCACGTTTGGCTTCGGCGGTGAGGGCCAGAATTTTCGAAGCGTAGGCCAGGAAGGTTTGCCCCGACGGGCTGATGCGCAGCCCTCGCCCCTCACGCAGAAACAGCGCCACGCCGAGTTCGACCTCCAGCGCCTTGATCCGTGCCGTGATGTTCGACGGCACGCAATGCAGCACCTCGGCTGCGCGGGCGATGCTGCCGACGTCGGCCACGGTCTTGAACATGCGAATCTGTGCCAGCTCCATACATCACCCATAGTGAACGGTTAGAGCATTATAAGTCAGTTGTGGTGAATGATACGCTTTCTGATACTCGGTGCATCCGCCTACAGGTGCACGACCATGACGCCGCTCACACCCTCCCCCGTTTCACCCTGGAAAATCATCCTGGCCATGGCGTTTGTCGTGGCGTGCTGGGGGTATTCCCCAACCGGCATCCATATCGGCCTGCAGGCCTACGACCCCACGCACCTGGCACTCCTGCGCTTCCTGCTGGCCTCCGTGTTCATGGCCGTGGTCGCGATATTCAAGGGCATTCGTTTGCCGGGGCTTCGAGATCTGCCGCTGATGTTCGGCCTGGGTTTCTTTGCCGTGAGCCTGCACCACGTTGCGATCAACTTCGGGCAACAGGGTGTCAGCGCCGGGGCTTCGAGCGTCCTGGCCCAGACCACGCCGTTGTTCAGCACATTGATCGCGCGCTTCGTGTTCAAGGATCAGGTGAGCCTGTGGCGCTGGGGTTGTGTGCTGCTCGGGTTGTTTGGCGTGCTGATTGTGGTGGCTGGTGATCATGGCCTGGGCAGCCTCGACGCCCACGGCTTGCTGATCCTGTTGGCGGCGGTGTCCTGGAGCCTCTACTTTGCCCTGCAAAAGCACCACACCGGGCGCTACGACGGGCTGACGCTGGTGTGTTACACGGTGTGGTCCGGGACGGTGTTGTTGTTGATTTATCTGCCCGGCCTGATGGATCAAGTCACCGCCGCGCCAATGAGTGTGCAACTCGCGGTGATCGCCTTGGGGATTTTCCCCAGTGCCCTGGCGTATCTGGCCTGGGCTTATGTGCTGGCGCATGTCGATTTGAGCCGGGCGACGATGACTCTGTATCTGACGCCACCGACGGCGATGGTCATTGCGTCTTATGCGCTCGGCGAACGGCCGACACTGATGATCGTGGTTGGTGGACTGGTGGTGTTGGTGAGTGTGCTGGCGTTGAATCTGGAGCGGCGGGTTGTGGTTGCTCAGGTTGCTCGGGTCTGATCCATGCTGTTTGCCGTCTGGACTGACGCCTTCGCGGGCAAGCCCGCTCCTACAGGGTCTTATGGTTGCCGCGGTTCTTGAGCACGCCCCGGAACCTGTGGGAGCGTGGCTTGCCCGCGATGAACGATGACGCGGTGCAACTGAATGACAGTCAAGCGGTCAGGGTCTGCTTCAGGTTCTTCGCTGTCAGGTCTGGCGCTATCGCGAGCAAGCTCGCTCCCACAGGGTTTGATGGTTGCCGCGGTTCTTGAGCACGCCCCGGAACCTGTGGGAGCGTGGCTTGCCCGCGATGAACGATGACGCGGTGCAACTGAATGACAGTCAAGCGGTCAGGGCCTGATTCAGGCTTTTTGTTGCCTGAACTGACGCCTTCGCGGGCAAGCCCGCTCCTACAGGGGTTCTACGTTTGTCGTGGTTCTTGAGTACGCCCCGGAACCTGTGGGAGCGTGGCTTGCCCGCGATGAACGATGACGCGGTATCACTGACCATCAACTGGCCGAAAACCGGTCACGACTGTTGGTCAGGTGCAACCACATGGCCGCCCTGGCCGCGTCCGGGTCCTGGCGTTTGATGGCGTTGAGAATCGCTTCGTGCTCCAGGTTGGCCAACTGGCCGAGCTTGCTCAAGTCCACTGCGCCGCGCTCGGCGGCATTGACCCGGGTGCGCGGGATCATCGCACTGCCCAGGTGCTGCATGATCTCGGTGAAGCACACATTGCCGGTGGCTTCGGCGATCAGCAGATGAAAACGCCGGTCGGCTTCGACACAGCTGTCGTTGTTGGCCAGCAGGCGTTGATAGTCATCCAGCGCTTCACGCATCTGTGCCAGCTGCAGATCGGTGCGGCGCATTGCCGCCAGCGCCGCCGCCTGGGTTTCCAGGCCCATGCGCAACTCCAGAATGCTGCGCACCCCCAACGCGGTATCGACATTCAGCCGCAACCCCTGCTCCGGCGCGCGCTCGATCACGAACGTGCCAATGCCGTGCCGGGTTTCCACCAGCCCCGAGGCCTGCAACTTCGAGATCGCCTCACGCACCACCGTGCGACTGACCCCGTGCTCCTGAACGATGGTGTTTTCCGACGGCAACTTGTCGCCGGGCAACATCTGGCCGAGCAGGATGCGCTGGGTCAGTTTTTCGACCAGATCATGGGCCAGGTTGTGAGTGCGCTTGCGGGCAGGCGCGTCGAGGTCTTCTTGCATGGAGATATCCGGAACACAGGGCTATCGAATCGTAGCACCGCGCCTGGTGGGAATCCTGTAAAAATTTCAGCCAACTTGTATGACAACACTCAACAAAACGCCCATATCAAGTCATTTTGATAGCCAGCCAGCAGCACCACAAGAATAATAATTTACCGAATAAGCGCCATTTCATTGGATAAACGGGGTTGCACGAAGAAAAAATCTAGTTGTATGATGTCTAGCAACATCGCAACACCCAGCCCTACCCCGCATAAAAATAACGAGTGGGAGAAAACGCAGTGAATACATCCATCTCCGGGATGCACGACGACGCCAATTCAGCGCTGAAGTCCGCCATCGCCAAAGTCAAACGACACGTCTTGCCGCTGTTCGTCATCATGTTCATCGTCAACTACATCGACCGCGTGAACATCGGTTTCGTCCGCGCCCACATGGAACACGACCTGGGCATTGGCGCTGCCGCCTATGGCCTGGGTGCCGGTCTGTTCTTCATCGGTTATGCACTGTTCGAGGTGCCGTCCAACATCCTTCTGCAGAAAGTCGGCGCACGTATCTGGCTGACGCGGATCATGCTGACCTGGGGCCTGGTCGCCGCGGGCATGGCGTTCATCCAGAACGAAACCCACTTCTACATCCTGCGTTTTCTGCTGGGCGTGGCCGAAGCCGGGTTCTTTCCCGGGGTGATCTACTACTTCACCCGCTGGTTGCCCGGCGTGGAGCGCGGCAAGGCGATTGCGATCTTCCTCAGCGGCTCGGCGATTGCCTCGCTGATCTCAGGTCCCCTGTCCGGGCTACTCCTGCAAATCAACGGCCTGGGGATGCACGGCTGGCAGTGGATGTACTTCATCGAGGGCATGTTTTCGGTGGGGTTGTGCGTGTTCGTCTGGTTCTGGCTGGACTCCAGGCCCCACGACGCCAAATGGCTGAGCCGCGAGGAGCAGGACGCGCTGGTCAAGGCCATCGACGACGAACAGCTGGCCCGGGAAGCGGCGACGCCGATCAAGCCGTCACTGGGCAAGTTGCTCAAGGATCGCCAGATCATCCTGTTCTGCCTGATCTACTTCTTTATCCAGCTGACCATCTACGCCGCAACCTTCTGGCTGCCGAGCATCATCAAGAAGATGGGCGACCTGAGCGACATCCAGGTTGGGCTGTTCAACTCGATTCCGTGGTTGCTGTCGATTGTCGGCATGTACGCCTTCGCGTCCCTGTCGGCCAAATGGAAACACCAGCAAGCCTGGGTCGCTGCCGCCCTGCTGATCGCCGCTGCCGGGATGTTCATGTCCACCACCGGCGGGCCAGTGTTCGCCTTCGTTGCGATCTGCTTTGCCGCACTGGGCTTCAAGTCGGCCTCGTCACTGTTCTGGCCGATTCCCCAGGCCTACCTGGATGCGCGAATCGCGGCTGGTGTCATCGCGTTGATCAACTCGGTGGGCAACCTCGGCGGTTTCGTTGCGCCGACCACTTTCGGCCTGCTCGAAGCAAACACCGGCTCCATTCAGGGCGGGCTGTACGGCCTGGCCGCGACCTCGATCATCGCCGCCATCATCGTATTTGCCGCCCGCAACACACCCAAATCCGCACCCGCCGTCGAATCGGCCAAAGCTGCGCCACGTCACGCCTGAAAGGATAAAAAAATGACTGCACAAGAAATCGCCAAGGCTCCGATCATCACCAGCATGCAGATTGTTCCGGTCGCCGGCCACGATGGCATGCTGCTCAACCTGAGCGGCGCCCACGGGCCGTTCTTCACTCGCAACATCGTGATCCTCAAGGACAACGCCGGCCACACCGGCGTCGGCGAAGTACCGGGGGGCGAGCGCATTCGCCAGACCCTCGAAGACGCACGCAGCCTGGTGGTCGGCAGCCCGATCGGCACTTACCAGAAGATCCTCAATCAGGTGCGCCAGACCTTCGCCGACCGCGATGCCGGTGGCCGCGGTTTGCAGACCTTCGACCTGCGCATCACCATCCATGCGGTCACAGGCCTTGAAGCCGCATTGCTCGATTTGCTCGGCCAGCACCTGGACGTACCGGTGGCCGCCCTGCTCGGCGAAGGCCAGCAGCGCGATGAAGTGAAGATGCTCGGCTATCTGTTTTATGTCGGTGATCGCAACGAAACCGGCCTCGCCTACCGCAGCGAACCGGACGCCGACAACGACTGGTTCCGCGTACGACACGAGAAAGCCATGACCGCCGACGCGGTGGTCCGCCTGGCCGAGGCGGCCCATGCCCGTTACGGCTTCAAGGACTTCAAGCTCAAGGGCGGCGTGCTCAGCGGCGACGCCGAAATCGAGGCGGTCACGGCCCTCGCCGAACGCTTCCCCGAGGCGCGCATCACCCTCGACCCGAATGGTGCCTGGTCACTGAAAGAAGCCATCCGCCTGTGCCGCGATCAGCACCGCGTGCTGGCCTACGCCGAAGACCCGTGCGGGGCGGAAAACGGTTACTCGGGACGCGAAGTCATGGCCGAATTCCGCCGCGCCACGGGCCTGAAAACCGCGACCAACATGATCGCCACCGACTGGCGTGAGATGGGCCACGCGATCCAGTTGCAGTCAGTCGACATTCCCCTGGCCGACCCGCACTTCTGGACCCTGCAAGGCTCGGTGCGCGTGGCGCAGATGTGCCACGAATGGGGCCTGACCTGGGGTTCGCACTCCAACAACCACTTCGATATTTCCCTGGCGATGTTCACCCATGTCGCAGCCGCCGCGCCGGGTGAAATCACCGCCATCGACACCCACTGGATCTGGCAGGACGGCCAGCGCCTGACCAAGGCCCCGCTGCAAATCGTCGACGGCTGCGTGCAGGTGCCGCAGAAACCGGGGCTGGGGGTGGAGCTGGACCTGGATCAGGTCGCCAAGGCTCATGAGCTATACAAAGGCATGGGCCTGGGTGCGCGGGATGACAGCGTGGCGATGCAGTTTTTGATTCCGGGCTGGACGTTCGACAACAAGCGGCCGTGCCTGGTGCGTTGAATCGACGGTTGCGCACTTTGTAACAATAAACCCGACCCGCCTGTAGGCGGTCGGATTTAAAAACAGGGTTTCCCCCCCTAGAATGGCGCGCACCTGAATCAACGACGGATGCAACCAACATGGACAGGCTGAAAACCATCGCCGCTTGCATGGCGATACTCGCCGCGGGCCAGTGCATAGCGCAGGATCAAATCGAGACGGCGGTAAACGCCGCTGTACAACCGGTGATGCAGGCCGAGGGTATTCATGGCATGGCCGTGGCAGTCACCGTCAACGGCCAGGCGCATTACTTCAACTATGGCGTCGCCTCGAAAGAAACCGGCAACCCCGTCACGCAAGACACCCTGTTCGAGATCGGTTCCGTCAGCAAAACCTTCACCGCCACCCTCGCCGCCTACGCCCAGGCCACCGGCAAGCTATCGCCGTCGGACAAGGCCAGCCAGGTCCTGCCGGCCTTGCGCGGCAGCGCGTTCGACCACATCAGCGTGCTGCAATTGGGTACCTACAGTGCCGGCGGTTTGCCGCTGCAATTCCCGGCTGAATATGATTCAACCGACAAGATGCTCGGCTATTACAAACAATGGAAACCGCTCTACGCCCCCGGCAGTCACCGACTGTATTCGAACCCCAGTATCGGCCTGTTCGGCTACCTCGCTGCGCAAAGCATGGGCCAGCCGTTCGACGACCTGATGGAGAAAAACCTGCTGCCGAAACTGGGCCTCAAGCATACCTATGTGCGCGTGCCGCAGGATCAGATGGCGCTGTACGCCCAGGGCTACAACAAGGACGGCAAACCGGTACGGGTCACTCCGGGGGCGCTGGATTCCGAGGCGTACGGGGTGAAAACCAGTGCAGCGGACTTGCTGCGCTATGTCGACGCGAACATGAAGCCGGCGTCCCTGGAAAAGCCGTTGCAGCAAGCCATCGCCCTGACTCATAGCGGTTACTACACCGTTGGCGATATGACCCAGGGCCTCGGTTGGGAGATGTATCGCTACCCGATCACACTGGATCGCCTGCTGGACGGCAACTCCACGCCGATGGCCATGGAGGCGCACAAGGTCCAATGGCTGAACCCGCCGCAGGCACAGCCGCAGAGCGTGCTGGTCAACAAGACCGGCTCAACCGGGGGCTTTGGTGCTTACGTGGTGTACGTGCCATCGAAGGACATCGGCATCGTGATGCTGGCCAACAAGAATTATCCCAATGCGGAGCGGGTGAAGATCGCTCATCAGATATTGAGTGCCCTGACTCAATAAGCCTTGCTGCCCTCTCCATAGATAAGGGCGACCTCCAGAGGTTAATGCCGATCAGTTAAGCCGAGACACTGACCCCGTGGCGAGGGAGCTTGCTCCCGCTGGACTGCGCAGCAGTCCCATTTTTAGGGCCGCTTCGCTGCCCAGCGGGAGCAAGCTCCCTCGCCACAGGTTAGTCAGCGCTGGTCGATCCCTTAACTGACCGGCATTAACCTCCAGAGGTCACCTTTTTTTACTTTATCGGCACACCTTCGGATGGGTCGATATTGTCCAGCGCGCGGTTCACCAACAACTCGCCCACCACTGCCAATTGCTGAATCGACAGCGCCACATTGCGGTTGGAGCTTTCCAGGTTACAGGCCAGGTCGGTGACCAGCACGTTCAGGGACGCGAGGGTTTCACAGGCGTGGCACAGCAGTGTTGGGGTATCGACGTTTGGCAGGATGGTGAAGATGTGGCTGACCGGGTCGGCGTGCTTGGGGTTGCGCAAGCGAGCGCTGATGGCGGGTTCGGTGATGTCGGAGAGTGGGGTATCTGAGTCGGATGGGGATTCCGGGGGATTCGGACTTAGCTTTTTCATGAAGAAGTACCATTGGGGATTGTCGAGAAAACTACCCATCTCACTTCCACATGAGGGTGGCAGCTGTACGCAGGTGTGGAAGTCCAGGTCAATCCACCAAAACCCGGTGCACTCGAAAGTGCTCCCGCGCACAGCCGCCAAAACGCGGCGATGTTGACATAAAAAATGTCGACTTGCGCTCTGGGGGCATTGGTAGATGGCTTGAACCAACGGACTTCCACATCCGACCGCTGATTTTCAGCGGCTGAAGAAGGTTATCGATACGGCCCAATGGGCACCAGTTCACGGGGTGCGCCACGTCATGCAGGAAATTTCCGACGCAGCTGAAGTCCTTTGCCTACGCTCGATTTTCTGAGCATCCAGTTACAAATACCTTTTTGCTCATGACCGTTGTGATGCGGGTGAAACCGTTGTATCTAATGGACCTCCCAAGCCTTGATGTCAGTCAGTCAAGGGATCGACCAGCGCCGATTAACCTGTGGGAACTCGCTCCCACAGAAAAACCTTCCATCGCCACAAGATTGAGGGTTAATCATCCGGCATTTCAGGCGGCTTGGCGGGCTTGGCCGGTTTGCCAGGTTTTGTGCCTTTGGTACCTTTGGCGTCCTTGGCCGCAGGCTCCGCTTCAGTGACCGGAGCCGCCACTGTTGCGGTGAATTCTTTCTCGGTCGCCGGTAACTGATCGACAGCGCTGAAAATCGTTTCCAGCTTGATGGCGTCCGATTGTTCGAGTTTCTTTTCGCCGTCCTTGCCGACCAGGATGACCTTGGTCCTGGCGCCGGCACCGAGCTTGAGCGAGCGGATCAGCGCCGCCGTGTCCTGTGGCCCCAGGTCCTTGCCGTCGCGCTGGCCCATCAGGTTGAGCACGGTGTAGAGCACCATGTTGCGGTCGGTAAACCCCTTGCGATTGGCCGGTTCATCCAGCGACTTTTTCAGGCCGGTCCAGATCGGATCAACAGCACTCGGAGCGATGACAATCAGTGGTCGGGCCCTGCCCTTGTCCATGTCCAGCGGTGAGTCGCCATCAGCGGCGAACGAGAGGCCGGCAAACGCCAGCAAAGTAGCCAGGGTCAGTGACCTGATGAGCATGCGCATCTCCTTTTGATATCCACGCTCTAATGATTGCGCATTGCGGCGATCGTTCCGGGTGACGTACCGCAAATATGTCTCGCCTGCCCCAAGCTTAGGTCAGGGCGGACATTGCGCAACAGGCTGGGCTAATCTGAAGACACATGACAACCCGCCTGATCCGTCGTGAGGACTCGCCCATGAGCGCTCAGTTGAACCACACCATCGTCTGGTGCCGGGACAAGCAGGTTTCGGCGAATTTCCTGGCCAGCCTCCTTGGCCTGCCCGTCCCGCAGCCTTTCGGGCCCATGCTGATCGTCAAACTGGATAACGGCGTGTCACTGGACTTCTACGATAACGACCCGCCGATAGCGTCCCAGCACTATGCATTCCTGATGGGCGACGAGGATTTCGATGCGGCCTTCGCACGCCTGCAAGCCAACGGCCAGCCTTGGTGGGCCGACCCGTGCAAGCAGCGTCTGGGGGAGATCAATGATTACGCGGGAGGTCGGCGGGTGTATTTCGATGACCCGGATGGGCATCTGCTGGAAATATTCACCCGCGAATGAAGCCGACGTGGCGCCTTGAATCAGAACGCCAGTTTGTAGCCGATCAACAACAGCATGGTCGCCAGGCAAGGGCGCAGCAGTTCGTCAGAGATGCGCCCGGTCAGGTGGCTGCCCAGGTAAATCCCCGGCAACGAGCCCACCAGCAAGTAACCCAGGACGTGCCAATCCATGTTGCCCATGCTGGCATGGCCTAGGCCCGCGACCAGGGTCAGCGGCACGGCGTGGGCGATTTCAGTCCCCACCAGGCGGCGGGTCGGCAGCATCGGATAGAGAATGAACAGTGCCACGGTGCCCAGTGCGCCGGCACCGATGGAGGTCAGTGCGACCATGGCGCCAAGAACCAGCCCGGTGATGACCGTCATCACATTCAGGCGCAATCCGCTGGGGTTGTAATGGCCGCCCGCACGTTTGTGGGCGAAGTCGAGCAGGCGCTTCTTGAACAGGATCGCCAGTGCCGTGGCAAACAACACAAAACCCAGGGCCTGCTTGATGATCGCGTTCATCGCCTCGGGGGCGCTGTGCAGGGTGCTGAGGAACCACAGCGTCAACGCCACCGCCGGCACGCTGCCCAGGGTCAGCCAGCCGGTGATTGCCCAGTCGATGTTGTTGTTCTTGCGGTGAACCAGTACACCGCTGGATTTGGTGATGGCGGCGTACAGCAGGTCGGTACCGACCGCCGTCGCCGGGTTGATGCCGAACCCTAGCAGGATCGGGGTCATGAGCGACCCGCCACCCACGCCAGTCATGCCGACGATGAAGCCGACGACCAGCCCGGCAACGACCAACCCGATGTTCACTAATTCCATGAATACGTCCACAAAGATCGCAAGGGAAATCTGGCCCGCAGCATAGCGATATTTCTTATAACCAGTTATATCGATGCGATCTATCTTTATGCCTTAGTCACTTCCCTTGTGGGAGCAGGCTCACTTGTATGTTCAGACTTGAAGGGGTGGGCCGACGGTGGGGATCGCCGCAAGCTGCCATGGATAGAGCCGGCCATGGCGAAAAAGTGCAGTAGCGGGCGGTACTGGCAAGGGAATGTTCAACGAAAAAACGGATCAGAAAATCATCAGTTCGGTACACACTCCCTGTAGGAGCTGCCGCAGGCTGCGATCTTTTGACTTTGATTGTTCAAGATCGAAAGATCGCAGCCTGCGGCAGCTCCTACACCGAATACACACAGGAGGTTTGCATGCGCACGCTTGAATTGGCCGGCGCCAGGGTCCCGGTTATCGGCCAGGGGACCTGGCAGATGGGCGAAGACCGCTCACGGCACACGGAAGAAGTCGCGGCCCTGCGCCTGGGCATCGAACTGGGCATGCCCCTGATCGACACCGCTGAAATGTACGCCGAAGGCGGCGCTGAGGAAGTGGTCCGCGATGCCATCGCCGGCCAGCGCGACAGCGTCTTTCTGGTCAGCAAGGTGTACCCGCACAACGCCAGCCGCCAGGGCATTCCCCTGGCGTGCGAGCGAAGCCTGCGCAGGCTCGGCACCGATTACATCGATCTGTATCTGCTGCATTGGCGCGGCCAGTATCCGCTGGAAGAAACCGTCGAAGCCTTCGAACGCCTGCGCGAAGACGGCAAGATCGGTCGTTGGGGCGTGTCCAATTTCGACCTCGACGACCTGCTGGAACTGGACGCCCCGGCCTGCGCCACCAATCAGGTGCTCTACAACCTGGCACAACGGGGCATAGAATTTGATTTACTGCCCTGGAGCCAGCAACAGCGGTTGCCGATCATGGCGTACTGCCCGATCGACCAGGGTGGAAAAATGCTCGCCAATGCCACGCTCAAGCAGGTGGCCGCCCGACACGGCGTGACGCCGGCACAAATCGCGCTGGCATGGATTGTGCGCCAGGACGGCGTGATCGCTATCCCCAAAGCGGTCCGCCCCGAGCATGTACGGCTCAATGCCCAAGCTGCCCGGTTGCAGCTTGAACCCGGGGATCTGGAGGCGCTGGACCAAATATTTCGCGCGCCACAACGCAAACAGCCGTTGGCCATGGTCTGAGCCAATGCAGTCTGTCAGAGAGCTTCACCATGAGAAGCACCGACCACCTGGACCCGTTCAATCTGCAACGTTTTCTCGAGGCTCAGGACCCGGTGTTCGACCGGGTTCAAACCGAGCTGAGCAACGGACACAAGCGCAGTCACTGGATGTGGTTCATTTTTCCGCAGTTTGCCGGGCTCGGCGGCAGCGAGATGTCGCGCCGCTTTGCCATCCGCTCGCGGGAGGAAGCCCTGGCCTACCTTGAGCACCCATTGCTGGGCGCCCGGCTACGCACCTGCACCCAGGAAGTGCTGAATATCCGGGAGCGTTCGGTGGCCGGGATTTTCGGCCATCCCGACGACCTGAAGTTTCATTCCTCGATGACCCTGTTTGCCCAGGTCACCGCCGCCGACAGCCTTTTCCAGCAAGCCCTGAACCAATACTTCCACGGCATCCTGGATGACTGGACCTTGTCGCTGATGGACTCAAAACAGGCCCAGTTGCCCCCCAATCAGGGTTGAGAAGTCGTCGTCGACAAACGGCAGTATCGCGTCCGCCACCGGTTGCAGTTGCCGGGTGATGTAGTGGTCGTAATCGATGGGCGCGCTACGCACTTCCAGCGGCTCGGGGCCGGCGACGGTGATCACGTAGCTGATCCAGCCGCCGTTCTGGTATTGCCGCGGGCGGCCCTGACGGTCGTTGTACTCGTCGGCCAGGCGCGCTGCGCGCACATGGGGCGGCACATTACGCTGATAGTCATCGAGGCTGCGGCGCAGGCGCTTGCGGTAGACCAGCCGGTCATCGAACTCACCGGCCAGGGTCTTGCGCACGTAGTCACGCACATAATCCTGATAGGACTGGCGCAGGAAAATCCGCGAATACAGCTCCTGCTGGAATTGCCGGGCCAGCAGCGACCAGTCGGTGCGTACGGTTTCCAGGCCTTTGTAGACCATTTCGTCGCGGCCATCGTCGCGGGTCACTAGCCCCGCGTAACGCTTTTTACTGCCTTCTTCGGCGCCGCGGATGGTCGGCATCAAAAAGCGCTTGTAGTGGGTTTCGAACTGCAGTTCGAGAACGCTTTGCAAGCCGTATTCCTGCTGCACGTGCTCGCGCCACCACTGATTGACGTGCGCCACCAGCGCGTGGCCGATCTGCGCCGCCTCCTGCTGACCATGGGCGCGACGCAGCCAGACGAAGGTCGAATCGGTGTCGCCATAAATCACTGTATGCCCTTGGGCCTCGATCAATTGGCGGGTGCGCAGCATGATCTCGTGCCCGCGCAAGGTGATGGACGACGCCAGACGTGTGTCGAAGAAGCGACAACCGCTGGAGCCGAGCACACCGTAGAACGCGTTCATGATGATTTTCAGCGCCTGGGACAACGGCGCGTTGTGTTCACGCTTGGCGATTTCCCGGCCTTCGGCCACCCGGGCGACGATGGATGGCAGGCAATGCCGGGTGCGCGAAAAGCGCGCGCCACGAAAACCCGGTACCGACTCGCTGTCGTCCGGGTGCTCGAGCCCTTCAATCAGCCCCACGGGGTCAATCAGGAAGGTGCGGATGATCGACGGATAGAGGCTTTTGTAGTCGAGCACCAACACCGATTCGTACAGTCCCGGTTGCGAATCCATGACAAAACCGCCGGGGCTGGCTTCGGGTGGCTTGCTACCAAGATTCGGCGCAACGAAACCCTGACGGTGCATCAGCGGCATGTACAGGTGCGTGAACGCCGCCACCGAACCGCCCATGCGGTCGGCCGGCAAACCGGTGACGCTGGCCCGTTCCAGCAGGAAGGTGAGCAACTCGGTCCTGGCGAAAATCCGCGTGACCAGTTCGCAGTCCTTGAGGTTGTAGGTGGCCAGCGCCGGTTTGTCCTCGGCGAACATGCGGTTGATTTCGTCCATGCGCTGGTAAGGGTTGTCGATGGACTTGCCCTCGCCGAGCAAGGTCTGCGCGACGTTTTCCAGGCTGAACGAAGGAAAACTCCAGGTCGCCGAGCGCAGGGCCTCGATACCGTCGATGATCAGGCGACCAGCCGCTGCAGCGAAGTAATGGTTGCCGCTGCCGTGTTCACGCCACTGCATCTCCTCGCCGCCACGCCCCAGTTTCAACGGCACCGCCAGGCGCCGGGCGTGTTCGTGAAGCACCCGCAAGTCGAACTGCACGACGTTCCAGCCGATGATCGCGTCGGGGTCGAAGCGGGCAAACCAGTCGTTGAGTTTTTTCAGCAGCAGGGTTCGCGAATCGCAGTATTCGAGCTGGAAATCCACCTGGCTGGCATCGCCATTGGGTGGACCGAGCATGTACACCTGACGCTCGCCGCAGCCTTCCAGGGCGATGGAATACAACTCGCCCTGGGCGGTGGTCTCGATGTCCAGGGACACCAGTTTCAGGTTCGGCCGGTAGTCGGGATCGGGTTTCATCTGGGCGTCGAGCAGCAGCCCCTCGGCATTCGGCGTGCCACAAAAGCGCACCGGCGCGGTGATGAAGCGTTCCATCATGTAGCGTTCCGGCGGGCGCACGTCGGCTTCGAACACCTCGACACCGGCCCGGCGCAGCGCGGTTTCCAGGCGCATCAACTGGCCATGTTGCTGGCAGTACAGTCCCAGGACCGGGCGATGTTCGAAATCCTGCAGGGCCAGGGGCCTGAGCTCGACGTTCTTCTCGTCATGCAAAACGCCTTCGGCCGCCTGACGCTGCGCAGCAGGAATGAACGCCACCGACGGTTGATGAGGCAGGCGGATGCGCCGGGGACCGCTGTCGGTCGCCAGCCAGAACTCGACTTCCGTACCGGCCGGGGTGTCGCGCCAATGCCGGGTCAGGACGAAGCCCTGCTGTAGATCCACCACTGCAAACCTCAACGTTGATTCAGAAGGGGATTCTACCCGTCATCCGTCGCGATAGCGCGCTTGCCCCCGGTACCAGCGGTAAACAACACCCCTGTAGGAGCAGGCTTGCCTGCGAAGGGGTCAGTACATTCAACATTGATTTTGGCTGGCAGGCCGTCTTCGCTGGCAAGCCAGCTCCTACAGGTTGCCCGGCGGCGTGACGGTGGGTTTATCGAAGAAAAACCGCCGAATGACGTTTTTTGCGCGTTATCTGCCGCTTTCGCCCTTGCCCTGATCGCTCGCGTCTACGATTCTTCAAGAACAACGACAACACCCGAGTAACCGCCATGAAAACCGTCGCCCAACTGCTCAAGCTCAAAGATCAGAAGAATCAGGAAGTGCATCAGATCAAACCCGATCACATGGTGCTTGAAGCGCTGATGAAGATGGCCGAGAAAAACGTCGGCGCCTTGTTGGTGGTGGACAATGATGAAGTGCTGGGCATCATCAGCGAACGGGACTATGCACGCAAACTGGTGCTGCACGGCCGCTCTTCGGTGGGCACGCCGGTACGCGACATCATGGTGTCGCCGGTGATCACCGTCGACACCCATCAAACCGTGGAGACCTGCCTGGGCATCATGTCCGAAAAACGCCTGCGGCACTTGCCGGTGGTGGAAGACGGCAAATTGATTGGCCTGTTGTCGATCGGTGACCTGGTCAAGGAAGCGATCGCCGAACAGGCGGAGCTGATCAAGCAGCTGGAGCAGTACATTCGCGGGGAATAAGCCTGGTTGCACTAAACACCGAAGATCCCTGTGGGAGCGAGCTTGCTCCCACAGGGTGAGTGGTGTGTTCAGGCTGGCCAATGCCGGGCGAACACCGGTGCCAGCGCCGGGTGGCGGTCGATGCGTCCCAGCCAGGCGAAAAAACCCGGCCGGGCATTACGCAAATGCTCTCGACTGCCCGCCCATCGCGAGACCACCGCCGCCAGCACATCCAGCGCCCCAGGCTTCTCGCTGCCCAGGTACAACTCGCCCGAGAACTGATCGGCAAACACCTCCCAACTCCAGTGCAGGCGCCGGCGGGCGCCCTCCATGAGGTTGTGCCTGGACGACTCGTCCGCCTCGATCAGCCAGCGTTCGGGGTAATCGATGATGCCGATGGCCGCATAGCAATTGCTGACGATGTACGCCATGCCGCGAATGGCCTGGGCCCGCTCGGCCGGGGCTTGCGGCAACAACCCCGATGCGGGAAAGGTCAGCCCGAGGTGAATCAGGATCGCGGCGCTCTCGGTCAGGACGCCGCCATCGGGTAGCTGCAAGGTCGGAATCTGTTTGAGCGGGTTGAGTTTCTCCAGCGCCTGGGCCGCCTCCGCGGAGGTCTCGACATCGATGAAGCGATAAGGAATATCACAGAGTTCAAGGGCGGCTTCGATGGCCGCCGCCCCGGAGTTCTGATAACCGTAGAGCTGGTACATAAACGTCTCCTTTCACACCGCGATCTCTGCAGTGCCTCATCATCCGTCCCGGCAGAGGAACGCGCCAGCTATCCAGTGTAGAAGCCGTCACCCGCTACACCGCGGCCATCCGACGATCGCACCATCACGCTCACAAGGGGCATGGCGCGGGTCCTATCATTGCCGTCGATGTTCACCATCACGTCAATGAAGTTCTCATAAAAAATCCCCGGCGTAACATCTGCTCCATACCCACCCACAAGCACCCCGGAGCACACCATCATGAAACGCCAGACCCTCCTCAGCATCGCTTTCTCGGTTTTCGCAGTTAACGCTTTCGCCGCAACTTCTGCTCAACCCGTGGTCGCTGAAGGCGGCTCGGATCGTCTGATTGAAAGCCGTGTGGCCGAGGGTGGTTCCGATCGCCTGATCGAGAATCGGGTGGCTGAAGGCGGCTCCGATCGTTTGATCGAAAAACGCGTCGCTGCCGATGGATCTGATCACCTGAATGGCAACCGTGTTGCTGCTGACGGCTCCGATCACCTGAATGGCAACCGTGTTGCTGCTGACGGCTCTGATCACCTGAATGGCAACCGTGTTGCTGCTGACGGCTCCGATCACCTGAATGGCAACCGTGTTGCTGCTGACGGCTCCGATCACCTGAATGGCAACCGTGTTGCCGAAGGCGGTTCCGACCGTCTGATCGAAAGCCGCGCTGTCTGAATGCAGTGCTTTACCGCAGGACTCAATGAAAACCCGGCCTCACCCGCCGGGTTTTTTATGCTTTTTTTGCAGCGCAATTACTTCCCTGCCCGCACCATGCAGCGCTGGTAACGTTCATCGACCCGTTTGGCGAACCACGCGGTAGTGAGCTTTCGGGTGATTTTCGGGCTTTGCAGCACGATCCCCGGCAACACCTCACGGGGTAACGGCCGGCCCTCAGCCCGTTCGGCCAGTTCGAAAACCCGTCGATAGAGTTTGCTGTCTTCGAACGCCAGGGTTTTCCCCTCTTCCAGTTGCTCGCGGATCGTCGGATTGCGCATGTCCAGTTGCTTGCCGAGGGTGCGCACGGCCAGCTCCGTGGTGCCGGGCATGATCGAACCGTAGTTCACCAGATCGCCATCCAGTGCCAATGGGATACCGGACGCCCGGCTCACGGCGTTCTGAAACGCGGCGTTGCGGCTGGCGTACCAACCCGCGTTGAAGTCCGCAAAACGGTACAGCGGCTGGGGGTAGCTCACCGGGTACCCAAGCAGATGCGCGATGCCGAAATACATGCCGCCGCGCCGGGTGAACACTTCATGGCGAATCGAGCCCTTCACCGGGTACGGATAACCCTTGGCCTGCTGTTCGGCAAAATCAATGCCGACTTGCATCGGCCCGCCGGTATGCACCGGATTGAAGCCGCCGAACAGTTTTTTGCCCATCGGCACCATGTCGATGAAGTCGTCGAAAATCGCGCTCAGTTCCTTTTCACTGCGCGCGGCATTCAGGCGGTCGCTGTAGCTTTTGCCGTTGGGCGAATCGAGCATTAATGCGCCGCTCACCAACAGGCCGGGAATATGTGCCCTGGCGGCACGGCGGTCGATCTCGTCGCGGGCGATTTTGCCCAGGCCCGGT
Source organism: Pseudomonas sp. A-B-19 (assembly GCF_019947515.1). Taxonomy (NCBI): domain Bacteria; kingdom Pseudomonadati; phylum Pseudomonadota; class Gammaproteobacteria; order Pseudomonadales; family Pseudomonadaceae; genus Pseudomonas; species Pseudomonas sp. A-B-19. The sequence continues at coordinate 96,776 of NZ_JAGYGN010000016.1, read as the reverse complement.
ACGCTCGGATCGGCCTGAAAGGTCGACTCCTGTTCAGTCACGGCCAACACCGAGCACAGGTTTTGTGTGGTCGGCGAGAGGTCTTGCGCGGTAAACGCCACCTGGATATCCGTGGCCCAACCTTGGGGATCGGCGGCCTTGGCCGGCAGCAAACGCACAATCTCGGCCTTCACTTGGGCCGGAGTGCGCGCCGCCGGTTCCTGGGTCCGTTGGCTGCCGCAACCGGCCAATATCAGCAACACGGCGACGCTTGTGATCAATCTGATTTGCATGTCTTTCCATCTGATCCGTTTGTCCGGGCCAACCATACGACCAATGGCAGGTCAGCGGCTACGTCCGTGGCAGTCCGACGGTTGCCGCCCTCCCCGACTGGACCATACTTGATTCACACAGCGAGGAGGACAGGCTCATGCACCGTAGCGACGTGTTGATCGTCGGCGCCGGCCCGACCGGGCTGGTCCTGGCGTTGTGGCTGAGCAAACTGGGTGTGCGCGTGCGGATCGTCGACAAAACCTCCGCCCCCGGCACAACCTCCCGGGCGCTGGCCGTGCAGGCACGGACGCTGGAGTTGTATCGCCAGCTCGGACTGGACGATGCCGTCGTGCAACACGGCCATCACGTAAAGGCCGGCAACTTCTGGGTCAAGGGTGAGCCCGTGGCGCGCCTGCCCCTGTCTCAGATCGGTGAGGGCCTGACGCCCTACTCGTTCCTCGAAATTTTCCCGCAGGACGAACACGAACGACTGCTGATCGAGCGCCTGGAAGCCTTCGGTATCACGGTGGAACGCAACACCGAACTGACAGGCTTCGAGCAATCCGCGGACGGCATCACAGCCACACTGCACCTGCCCGACGGCCAGCAGGAAATCTGCCAGGCCTGTTACCTGGCCGGATGCGACGGTGCCCGCTCGATTGTACGCAAGACCCTCGACACCGGGTTTCCCGGCGGGACCTACCAGCAGATTTTCTACGTCGCCGACGTGCAGGCCAGCGGCCCGACATTCAATGGCGAACTGCATGTGGATCTCGACGAGGCGGACTTCCTCGCTGTGTTCCCGCTGGCAGGCACGGGTCGCGCGCGCTTGATCGGCACGGTGCGCGACGAGCGCGCCGAACACGCCGAGACCCTGCGCTTCGAGGACGTCAGCAGCCGGGCCATCGAGCATATGAAGGTGAAAATCGAGCAACTGAACTGGTTCTCGACCTACCGCGTGCATCACCGGGTCGCCGATCACTTCCGCGACGGCCGGGCGTTTTTATTGGGCGATGCTGCCCACGTCCATAGTCCTGCGGGCGGCCAGGGCATGAACACCGGAATCGGCGACGCCATCAACCTGGCCTGGAAACTGGCGGCCGTGTTGAGCGGCAGTGCCGAGGCCAGATTGCTCGACACCTATGAAACCGAGCGCATCGCGTTTGCCCGCAAACTGGTGGCGACCACCGACCGGGTCTTCACGTTCGTCACCGCCGACGGACCGATTGCCGATGTGCTGCGTACGCGCCTGGCCCCGTTCTTGTTACCGAAAATGACCTCGTTCGAAACCTCCCGTCAGTTCCTGTTTCGCACGGTGTCACAGATCACCCTGAATTATCGTGGGATGCCGCTGAGCACGGGCGTTGCCGGGCACGTGCATGGTGGTGATCGCCTGCCCTGGGCCCATGACGGTGAGGGGGATAACTTTGAATCGCTCAAATGCCTGACCTGGCAGGTGCATGTCTATGGCGACACCAGCGACGAGATGATCGCTTGGTGCAACGAGCACCATCTACCGCTGCATGTGTTCGACTGGCGACCGGCGTTCGAAGCGGCGGGCCTGGGGCGCAACGGCTTTTATCTGCTGCGCCCCGATACCTATGTGGCGATTGCCGAGACGTGTGCGGACCCGAAAGTGATCGAACGGTATTTGCGCGATCACGGGATCCGGCCGTTTTTTGGCGCGCCTTGATTCAACACACCCCTGTAGGAGCTGGCTTGCCAGCGAAAGCGTAGTGTCAGGCAACATTGATACTGTCTGACCCACCGCCTTCGCCGGCAAGCCGGCTCCTACAGGGGATGGTGTTCAAACCGAGACCGGGCTCGGAATCTGCAACCCGCGCACCACTGCCGGCCGCGCCAGGAATCGCTCCAGTACCCGCGTGACGTTAGGGAAGTTCTGGATACCCACCAGGTCGCCGGCTTCATAGAAGCCGATCAGGTTGCGTACCCACGGGAAGGTGGCGATATCGGCGATGGTGTAGCGCTCGCCCATGATCCAGTCGCGCCCTTCAAGCCGGCCGTCGAGCACCTTGAGCAGGCGTTTGCTTTCCTCAACGTAGCGGTCACGGGGACGCTTGTCTTCGTAGTCCTTGCCGGCGAATTTGTTGAAAAAACCGAGCTGGCCGAACATCGGGCCGATGCCGCCCATCTGGAACATCAGCCACTGGATCGTCTCGTAGCGCGCAGCCGATTCCTGGGCCAGCAGTTGCCCGCTCTTGTCGGCCAGGTAGATCAGAATCGCCCCCGACTCGAACAGCGCCAGCGGCTGGTCATCCGGACCGTGGGGGTCGAGGATCGCCGGGATTTTGTTGTTGGGGTTCAACGACAGGAATTCCGGGGACATCTGGTCATTGGTGTCGAAGCCTACCCGGTGCGGTTCATAAGGCAGGCCGATCTCTTCGAGCATGATCGAGACCTTGACGCCGTTGGGGGTCGGCAAGGAGTACAGCTGAATCCACTCCGGGTACTGGGCAGGCCATTTGCGGGTGATGGGGAATGCGGACAAATCGGTCATGGGCGGGATCCACGAAGACATTGAGAGTGACGATCATAATGGAGATATCGGCTCAACGATCCCTTGAAGCCATCGATATCGCTGATAGAGGAGATCAAAAGAGATCACGACGGTTTCAGCACCATCGGGTGTAGTGTGTCCATTATTTCGAAACATCCTGTCGATAACCTTCGCTGCAACCCGTTGAAGGTTAGCGGTACATTGCTGCGCTTTTGGTCGGAATCGAACCAAACGGGTTCAGGGGACTCTGAGCACCACTCCTTTGAAAACGGACCGGTTTCAACGACATGGAAAGCACCAGGCAAATCGTGGTGTAAAGGTTTGTCAGCCTTACTTAACCGAATAGCGCTGAAGATCCCTTTATTCATGAATCTGTTCAATTTTGCCAAACGCTTTAAACATCGCGCTTACCTGTTGTTGCCTGCCTTGTTGGTGATCTGCGCATTGCTCCTGTCGCTGGAGTCCGGCCCAAGCCGCGCCCAACCGATGGATGGCACCCAGACGCTGGTGTTCCTGCGCCACGGGGAAAAACCCGCCGGCGGCCTGGGCCAGCTCAATTGCCAGGGCCTGAACCGCGCCATCGGCCTGGCCACGCTGCTGCCGGAAAAGTTCGGCAAGGCCAACTATGTGTTTGCGGCCAACCCGACCCGTAACGTCGAGGAAGGCGAGTTAGACAACTCCTACAGTTACATCCGCCCGCTGATGACCATCAGCCCCAGCGCCATCAAGCTGGGCCTGCCGGTGAACATCAGTTTTTCCGCCAATGACACCGATGACCTGGCCGAAGAACTGCTCCAGGGCAAGTATCACAACTCGGTCATCTACACCGCCTGGTCCCACGGCTACCTGCCGGAGCTGATCAACACGGTGGCCGGCGAAGCCACCGGCAAGGATGCGAAGATCATCGACGACTGGGAGTCCAGTGATTACGACTCGCTGTATGTGCTGACCCTGACCTGGCACAACGGCAAGGCCAGTTTGCAGAGTCATGTGTATCAACAAGGGCTGAACAATGGCTCGGAACTTTGCCCGACCTGAGGTTGTGCATTGCCTGAGCGGGCCCCATCGCGAGCAAGCTCGCTCCCACATTGGATCTGCGCCAAACACAAAACCTGTGTTCACCGAAGATCTACTGTGGGAGCGAGCTTGCTCGCGATGGGGCCAGTAAAACCGACATCACTTTCGTTGATTCACTCGCTCGCGCAAATACTCAAGCACCGCCCCCCGCTCCCCGGCAAACTCGATCCGCGCGTCTTTCTTCTCGCGCTGGAACGCATACATCGGATCGTAATACTCGCGCAGCAACCCTTCGATCCAGCCCCGGTGCAGATCCACCGCGCCACTGCGGGCCTGCTCGGCCAATGCCTCTTCCATCAAAGCCAGCAGGCGCCGATGACGTTCGCCGCCCAGGCGTTTCTGCACATTGTTCAGGCTCGCCAGCAACCGTTCGGAAAACAGCGCAAAGCCCTCCTCGCCATGCACGCCAATGAACTCGGCGCACAGATCCACCACGTAGTCGCGCAGGATCCGCTCGACCCGGCCTTCAAAGCTGTCTTCCAGCCAGACCATCGGGAACTGCTGCATGCCCTGGTAGAGCGGTAACGGCAGCGCACAACTGCCCACCGCACGGCTTTCGTCTTCCAGTACGAACTGCTCGATGCCCCGGGCGCGTTTTTTCAGCACGTCGATGGCCAGGCGGTTTTCGAAGTCGATATTCGAGGGTTGGCCCGTGGCGCGCTTGCCGAAACTGGAGCCGCGGTGGTTGGCATGACCTTCCAGGTCCACGCTGTTGTTCAGTTGCGTGAGCACCTCGGTCTTGCCGGTGCCGGTCATCCCGCCCAACAGGACGAAATCGCACTGGGCCACGGCTTGATCGAGGGTGTCCAGCAGGAAGGTGCGCATGGCCTTGTAGCCGCCGCCCACCCGTGGATAGTCGATGCCGGCCTCGTCCTTGAGCCATTGCTGGACAATCTGCGAGCGCAGGCCGCCGCGAAAGCAATACAGCAAGCCATCCGGATGCGCCCGGGCAAAATCGGCCCAGGCCTGGATGCGTTCGGCCTTGACCGCGCCCGACACCAGTTGATGCCCCAGCACGATGGCCGCTTGCTGGCCGTGCTGCTTGTAGCAGGTGCCGACCCGCTGGCGTTCATGGTCATTCATCAACGGCAGGTTGATCACGCCGGGAAACGCGCCCTTGCTGAATTCGACCGGCGCGCGGGTGTCCATCATGGGCCGGTCATTGAGGAAAATGTCGCGGTAATCGGTGTAATCGCCAGACATCAAAACACCTCGACCGCGTTGCTCTGTCGCTCGACCAGTTCACCGATCGGTTCCAGGCTCAGGCCCAGCTCAGCGGCCACAGAAAGGAATTGTTCGTTGCCTTCGGGCGCCACGGCGATCAGCAGGCCGCCGCTGGTCTGCGGGTCGCAGAGCACGCGTTTGTGCAGCTCCTGGAGGCGTCCGAGTTTGCTGGCGTAGCTGTCGAAATTGCGCAACGTCCCGCCCGGTACGCAGCCCTGTTCCAGGTAATATTCGACCCCTGGCAGGAGCGGTACGCGGTCATATTCAATGCGCGCCGTGAGCTGGCTGCCGTCGGCCATTTCCACCAGGTGCCCAAGCAGCCCGAAACCGGTGACGTCGGTCATCGCGGTCACGCCATCGAGCTTGCCGAAGCGGCTGCCGGGTTTGTTCAGGGTGCACATCCAGTCCCGGGCCAGGCCGATGTCACTATGGCGCAGCTTGCCCTTCTTTTCAGCGGTGGTGAGGATGCCGACGCCCAGGGGCTTGGTGAGATAAAGCAGACAACCGGCGGTGGCGGTGTCGTTGCGCTTCATGTGGCGCTTTTCCACCAGACCGGTGACGGCCAGGCCAAAGATCGGTTCTGGCGCGTCGATGGAGTGCCCGCCTGCCAGCGGGATACCCGCCGCGTCACACACCGCACGGCCGCCGCGTATCACTTCCCGGGCAACTTCCGGGGCCAGCACGTTCACCGGCCAGCCCAGAATCGCAATCGCCATCAACGGATCGCCGCCCATGGCGTAGATGTCGCTGATGGCATTGGTGGCGGCAATTCGGCCGAAATCGAAGGGATCGTCGACGATCGGCATGAAAAAGTCAGTGGTCGAGACCACGCCGCGTTCTTCGTCGATGGCATACACCGCCGCGTCGTCGCGCGAGGCGTTACCGACCCAAAGCTTCGGGTCGAGGTTCTGCGCCCCGCTGCCGGCCAGGATCACTTCCAGCACCTGGGGGGAAATCTTGCAACCGCATCCAGCGCCATGGCTGTACTGGGTCAGGCGAATCGGTTCGCTCATGGGGGCACCTCATTGGGTCAATGGGGCCGATTCTAACAGAGCGAGGCCGGCGCAAGGCGTTGCGCAGCCACAACCCCTGTAGGAGCTGGCTTGCCAGCGAAAGCGGTCCGTCAGTTACGTTGATGTTGGATGTACCGCCATCTTCGCTGGCAAGCCAGCTCCTACAGGGGTTGGGTCAAGGCAGCAGAATCACCTTGTCACCGCTGCCCTGGTTCACTTCGGCATAACGCTCCAGGCCTTCAGCCAATGGCGACTCGAACAGGCCCTGGGGCAATGGCAGCAAGTCCTGATCGAAAAACTTGCCAAATTGCTCGAGCATCGCCGCACACGCCTGTACCCCGTACAGCAACGAGTTGATCCCCACCACTGAGCCACCCTTGCGATACAACGCCAGGGCCGGCAACTGCACGTGACCGTCCACGGGCGCCGCGATGATCGCGATACGGCCGAACGCGGCCAGGGCGGGTACCGAGGCCGGCAGCCAGAATCCGGTGGTGTCGAAAATCACGTCGGCGCCGCCGGCGAACACGGCGTTGACCTGAGCCCCGAGGTCTTCGGGTTTATCCAGTTGCAGGGTCTGATAGCCCTGATCCTGCAAGTCCTTGACCTGTTCCGGACGTCGCGCGGCCGCCAGCAACCGGGCACCACGCACCTTGGCCAGGGCCAGCGCGGCACTGCCGACCGCTCCGCCACCGATGACCAGCAATCGGGTTTCGGCCGTCACCAGGCTGCGCTCCAGCGCATCCCACGCGGTGGTGTACGGCACGCCGAGGCTGGCGGCCTGGGCAAAGCTCAGGTGCGTGGGCTTGAGCGCCACGCCATTGGCCGGCAGCTTGACGAACTGCGCGTGGGAACCGTCGGCGAAAAAACCCAGTTCCCGCCCTGTGCCCCAGACTTCCCGACCGATCAGCGCCTGCGGGCCGGCCACGACCACCCCGGCAAAATCACGACCGGGAATCCGCGGCAAGGTGGTGTAGGGAAAACGTCCCAGCACGTTCTTCACATCGCTGGGGTTGAGGCCAGCGGCCTTGATCTCGACCAGCACTTCATCGGCGCCGGGCACGGGGGTCGGCACCTCGACGTAGCGCAGGGCCGAGAGATCACCGGTTTTGTCGAATTGCAGAGCTTTCATGGGCGTGTCCATTGAATAAAGGAAGGGTTCAGGAGATCCAGCCAGCCACCAGTTCTCGGCCCATCGGCCAGAGCTTTTCGCCGGCGAGCATGCCAAGCAGGCCGACCAGCGCGATGGCCGGGGGTGCGGGGGAACGAAAATCCAGGGCGCCGTAGAGCAGACCGACGCCCAGACCGATGGCCAGTGAGATGAGTAAGTTCATGGCAGACTCCGGGGGCAATTGAGGTATGCGCCGAGTCTAGAGGGCGACGCCTTTGAGCATCGGCCAAGTGCTTCTGAATTTCGGCCAAAGCCTGGCGCCTGTGAACTCAGCCCTGGCGTTGCGCCGCAGGAAACTGCGAGGGGGCGACACCCAGCTCACGCCGAAACATGTCACTGAAGCTGCTCGGCGAATAGCCCAGTTCCCGGGCAATCGCACTGACCGGTACGCCCTGGATCAACTCGGCCACCGCCGTCGCCAATTGCACCTGACGCCGCCACTCGGCGAAGCCCATGCCCAGACCGTCCTTGAACAACCGCGCCAGGGTCCGCACGCTGGCCCCACTGTTATCCGCATGTTGTTCGAAAGGAATATCCAGTGACGGCGTAGCCATGACCGCCTGACACAAATTCATCAATCGCCGGTCGGAATCGTCCGGCAGCGGGATTTTCAGCAGCGAACGCCTGGCGCGCTTGAGTTCCAGCAGCGCCAGGCCCACCAGCGCGTCGTAATACTCGGGCGGCCCGTTGTTGCCCTGTTCCACCAGACCGACGATCAGTTCGCGCAGCAAACCGCCGACCTCAATGACTTGCACGCTGTCATCCAGGGTCGCCGCCAGGGACGGGCGCAAGTAGATGTTGCGCATTTGCAGGTCGGACACCACGCGAATCCCGTGGGGCACGCCGGGCGGCAACCACACCGCCCGCTGCGGCGGCACCACCAGCGCCTCGTGCGGCGTCTCGACCCACATCACCCCGCTCATTGCATACAGCAACTGGCCCCAGACGTGCTCGTGAGGCTCGATGTACAACCCGCGCGGGTAGGTGCGAGCCAGCGGTTGCACGGGCACATCGGTGTCACTCAAGTCGGGTGGTGCGGCGAGGGCCATGGTCTATGTTCATTGGGGGAGCGGGAAGACCTTATGGTAACGAGGCGCCGACCTTGTCGCCAGCAACCGCCGCCGTCCGACAAACCGAGTGAATTTTCCAGATGGCGCGCGATCCGTTTATGTACAACAGGGAGGAACCGGAGCTTTATGAACAATGCAAAATTATTCGTCATCGAGTACACCCTCCACGGCGCTCCAAAATCATTCATCATCCGCCTGGATAAAATGGATAACGCAGAAGCCTGGCATTGGGCGAGCTGTGACGCGGGGGTGGGGCGAATCCCCCGATTCGGACGCGAGAAGGTGCAAAAGACCAGCAAGCCGATGGCAGAAAAATTCGGCGTGGAAAACGTCAAGTGGCGGCCGGCGAACTGATCACTGGCAACCATCGGGATCGGGGAGAGGGAAAATGACCGCGACACCTGTCAGCAGCCCTGCTTGGCTGGACTACGGTCTGGACACGCTATCAGGGCATATCAGCAAAAGCGCCGAGTGCCTGATCGGACTGGAGCAGGTCGAAAATGACCCATTTTGCTTCGCCATACGCGTCCTGGCACCACTGCCGGAAGATCTGGAGCAAGCGAAGACCTTGGTGGTGCGGGTCGAAGGCCGGCGCCTGCAAGGCACGGTCCGCCACAGCGAACGCCTGGAAGATGACAGCCTCAGGCTGGAAGTGGAGCCGGACTAGGCTCCACTTTTGCGTGTGCCGTGGTTATCAGTGGGCACACTTGCAGCCTTGGGAAGCGCACTCTTCGCCATGCTCGTGATGCTTGGCACAGGCTTCGCAGCAATAGTGCTTGCCGTGACGGGCAATCGGATGTTCACCGAGTTTGCAGGAACATTTCGGGCAATCGCAGATACTTTCGCGGTCAATCATGGAACTGACTCCTCTTGTGTGGTCGCCAGTGCTCAGATGCACACAGTAAGTGTAGGAGCTGCCGCAGGCTGCGATCTTTTGTGGCGAGAGGAGTATGCCTCCTCGCCACAAAAAGTTGTTCCATCAGATCCGGAACTGCCCCACCAGACCGCCCAGGCGCTGACCGAGGTCGGCCAGGCTGCGCGAAGTCTGCGCGCCGAGCTGGGTTTCGTCGGCGACGCTGTCCACCGCCACGGCAATCTGATGCACGCTGCGATTGATCTCTTCGGCCACGGCGGTCTGTTCTTCGGCGGCGCTGGCGATCTGCGCGTTCATCGAGTTGATGGTCGCGATCAGTTGGGCCATGGCGTCCAGCGAAGCCCCCGCCTCGTTGGCCTGGGCCGAGGTGCCGTCGCCGGCCTCGCTGGAGCGACGCATCGCTTCTACCGCCGAGCGGGTGCCAGCCTGCAAGCGGTCGATCATGCCCTGGATTTCCTGGGTGCTGATCTGCGTGCGGCTGGCCAGCGCCCGCACTTCATCGGCCACCACCGCAAAGCCGCGCCCGGCCTCGCCGGCACGGGCGGCTTCGATGGCCGCGTTGAGCGCCAGCAGGTTGGTCTGCTCGGCAATCGAGCGAATCACCCCGAGCACGCTGACGATCGACGACACGTCTTTTTGCAGGCTGTCCAGAGACACGCCACTGCTGCGGATGTCGTCCACCAACGCATGAATTTTCTCGATGCTGCCGGCCACCACACGCTTGGCCGCCTGGCCTTCTTCGTCGGTCTGCCGGGCAGCCACCGCGGCATTCTGCGCGCTTTTGGCCACTTCCTGAGCCGCCGCCGACATTTCGTTGATGGCCGTGGCCACCTGATCAGTCTCCTGGCGCTGGCGTTCCATGGCCTGGTCCGAACGATTGGCCTGGTCGGACACCTGATTCACCAGCCCGGTCAGTTGCGAGGTCATTTCGGTGATCTGCCGTACCAGGCCGTGGATCTTGTCGACGAAACGGTTGAACGAACCGGCCAGTTCGCCGAGCTCGTCCTGGCTGGTGATGGTCAAGCGGCGGGTCAGATCGCCCTCGCCTGCCGCGATGTCGTCGAGGTTGGCTTTCATCAGATGCAGCGGACGCAGAATGGTGTTGGCCAGCAGCATCCCGGCAGCGGCGATCACCAGCAGCACTACGAGCGCCACGCCGACGATGCTCAGCACCATGCCTTGCATGCGCTCCTGGACCTTGGCTTCGACCACCGCCACCTGTGCTTCGATGCCATCGAGATTGACCGAGGTGCCGACCGCCATGTCCCACTTGGGCAGGTATTCGGTGTAACCGAGCTTGGGCACCAGTACCTGGGTGTTGCCGGGCAAGGGCGAGCTGTATTGCAGGTAGTGCGTACCGTCCCTGGCGACTTTCACCAGGTCGCGGTTGACGTAGACTCCGTTCGGGTCGCGGTTGTCCTTGAAGCTCTGGCCCACGCCTTCGGGGCTGTTGGCCTTGAACAGGCGCACGGTGTTGGAGTCGTAGCCGAAGAAGTAGCCGTCCTTGCCATAGGTGATGCTCGACAGCAGCTTGATCACCTGGGCCCGTGCCGCCTCATCGCCGGGGGCGGCGGCGTCGTAGAGCGGTTTGATCGTGGTCATGGCCACGGCCACGTAGCTTTGCAAGGTCGCCTTGGCATCGCTGAGCAGGCGCTCGCGGGTCTGCTCGACTTCCTTGCGCGCCTGATCCTGCAGAATGAACAGCGTGGTCAGGCTGATGACCAGCGCAAACAGCAACACCGGGAGGACGGCAAGGGACAGGACTTTAGCCTTGAGACTCATGCGCATGACGTTCACTCTTTTGATTTTGTTGGCGTGGTTAAAGCTTTAACGGCACGCAGGGTCAAAAGTTGAACACTGTAGGAGCGGGCTTGCCCGCGAAGGGGCCGGTCCATTCAACATGGATGTTGGCTGGCAAGCCGCCTTCGCTGGCAAGCCAGCTCCTACAGGGGTTCCGGGTTACAGCACCATCGCGGCGATCCAGCCAAACACCAGCAGTGGCAGGTTGTAGTGCAGGAAGGTCGGGACCACGGTGTCCCAGATGTGATGGTGCTGGCCGTCGATGTTCAGGCCGGAGGTCGGGCCCAGGGTCGAGTCCGATGCCGGCGAACCGGCGTCGCCCAGGGCACCGGCGGTGCCGACGATGCACACGATCGCCAATGGGCTGAAGCCCAGTTGCACGCACAGCGGCACGAAGATCGCCGCCAGGATCGGCACGGTGGAGAACGACGAGCCGATGCCCATGGTCACCAGCAACCCCACCAGCAGCATCAGCAAGGCGCCGATGCCTTTGCTGTGATCGATGTACGCCGCCGACGACTCGACCAGTGTCTGCACCTCGCCGGTGGCCTTCATCACTTCGGCAAAGCCTGAGGCGGCGATCATGATGAAGCCGATCATCGCCATCATTTTCATGCCTTCGGTGAACAGATCGTCGGTGTCACGCCATTTGACGATGCCCGACACCGAGAAAATCAGGAAACCGGCCAATGCACCGATAATCATCGAATCCAGCAATAATTGAATGATGAACGCCGCCGCGATGGCCACGCCGGCCACGATCAGGCTCAGCGGGTTGTACTGCACCGCCACCTGCTCGACTTGTTCGATCTTTTCCAGGTCGTAGACACGTTTCTTGCGGTAGCTGACAAACGCGATCAACAGGCCCGCCACCATGCCCAGGGCCGGAATGCCCATGGCGTGGGTCACATTGATGCCGCTGATGTCCACACCGCTGCGGGCGACGTTGGCCAGCAGGATCTCATTGAGGAAGATATTGCCGAAGCCCACCGGCAGGAACATGTAGGGCGTGATCAAACCGAAGGTCATGACACAGGCGATCAGGCGACGGTCCAGTTGCAGCCTGGTCAGCACATATAAAAGCGGCGGCACCAGCAACGGAATGAACGCGATATGGATCGGCAGGATGTTCTGCGAGGCGATGGCCACGACCCAGAGCAGGCCGATCAGCAGCCATTTGACCTGGCCACCGCCGTTGGCGTGCTGGCGATCGACCATCGCCAGGGCCTTGTCGGCCAGCGCATGGGCCATGCCGGACTTGGCAATGGCCACGGCGAAAGCCCCGAGCAAGGCGTAGGACAACGCCACCGTCGCCCCGCCACCGAGGCCACTGTTGAAAGCCTTGAGCGTCGCTTCGATCCCCAGGCCACCGGTCAAGCCACCGACCAGCGCACCGACGATCAGGGCGATCACCACATGCACGCGGGACAGGCTGAGTACCAGCATGATGCCGACCGCGGCAATTACTGCATTCATTGTCATACCTCTGGGCAAGCGAAAAGAGTCCGTCCGGCAGCCTGCGTGAGCCGCCAGCGGATAAAGGAATGGGTTTTATTAGAGGGCGCGCACTTTGCCGCAGAGCACGCGCAGTGTCAAAGCCAACGCACACCTGTAGGAGCTGGCTTGCCAGCGAAGACGCCTGAATGATCGATGCAAGATTCACGGCCGCCTTCGCTGGCAAGCCAGCTACAGGGGATTCGATTTTCAAGGGGATGCATAAAGAAAGCCGGATCGCGGCCGCTACAGTGCAAAGTCTCAGATATTTATCGAATAAGGACGTCTCCATGCCGCTCAGACAACTTTCCATTCAATGGAAAATCACCCTGCTGGCCGGGTTGTGCCTGGCGGGCATCGTGACCCTGCTGGTGGGTCTTTCGCTGTACCGCATGGAGCACAGCTCCGCGCTGGTGAAAGCCTCGAGCATGGAGATGCTGACCGAAGCGGCCCAGGCGCGGATCGAGTCCCAGGGGGAAAACCAGGCGCTGGGGATTCGCCAGCAGTTCATGGACGCCTATCAGTACGGCCACGGCTTCTCGCGGCAGGTGCTGTTCCTGCGCGACCAGGCCGAGAAGCGCTTTCTCGATGCCTTCGACCTGCGCGAAGACCTGACCCGCCAGGTCAAGTCGGCCTTGCAGGCCAACCCGGAACTGCTCGGCCTGTCCCTGGTGTTCGAACCCAACGGGCTGGACGGCAAGGACGAACTGTTCGCAGGGCAAGCCGAACTTGGCAGCAACGACAAGGGCCGTTTTGCCCTCTACTGGTCGCAGCCGACGCCGGGCAAAGTGACGTCCATGGCGCTGCCGGAAAAGGACATGGCCGATACCAGCACCGGCCCCAGCGGCGAAGCGGCCAACGCCTGGTTCACCTGCCCGCGCACCACACTCAAGCCGTGCGTGATCGAACCCTACTTCTATGAGATCGACGGACAGAACGTGCTGATGACCAGCATCGTTTTCCCGCTGATGGTCAACGGCAAGGTCATGGCCTCGCTGTCGGTCGACATCAACCTCAACAGCCTGCAAGCCGTCAGTCTGGGGGCGAGCAAGAAACTCTACGATGGCCAGACCAGCGTCAGCATCATCAGCCCGGCCGGCCTGCTCGCCGGCTACAGCCCGGACGCCAGCAAACTCAGCCAGCGCCTGGATGCCGTGGACAAGGCCAGCGGCGCCGAGCTGCTGCGCATGCTCGCCGCCAGCAGCAAAACCGGCAGCCTGCACAGCCAGCAGCAACTGAAAGTGCTCGCACCGTTCCAGCCGATTCCCGGCGGTAAATCCTGGGGCGTTCTGCTCGACGTGCCGGAAAGCGTCCTGGTCGGCCCCGCCGAAGCCCTGAAAAAGCAACTGGACGACAGCAATACCACCGGTACGCTGGTCGAACTCGGTCTTGGGGTACTCGCCGCGCTACTGGGCCTGGTGCTGGTGTGGCTGATGGCCCGCAGCGTCACCCGCCCGATTCTCGGCGTGGCACACATGCTCGAAGACATCGCCAGCGGCGAAGGTGACCTGACCCGCCGGCTGGCTTACGACAAGCAGGACGAGCTGGGCCAACTGGCCGGCTGGTTCAACCGTTTCCTCGACAAGCTGCAACCGATCATTGCCGAAGTGAAACGCTCCGTGCTGGACGCCCGCAGCACCGCGGACCAGTCGTCCGCCATCGCCACCCAGACCAGCGCCGGCATGGAGCAGCAATACCGTCAGGTGGATCAGGTGGCGACCGCCTCCCACGAAATGAGCGCCACCGCCCAGGACGTCGCCCGCAGCGCCGCGCAAGCGGCCCATGCCGCGCGGGATGCCGATCAGGCGACTCGTCAGGGCCTGACCGTGATCGACCGCACCACCGCCAGCATCGACAACCTGGCCGCCGACATGAGCGCGGCCATGGTTCAGGTCGAAGGCCTGGCCGCCAACAGCGAGAAGATCGGTACGGTACTGGAAGTGATCCGTGCGATTGCCGAGCAAACCAACCTGCTGGCCCTCAACGCCGCGATCGAAGCGGCCCGTGCCGGTGAGGCCGGACGCGGTTTTGCCGTGGTGGCCGATGAAGTGCGCAACCTGGCGCGGCGAACCCAGGAGTCCGTGGAAGAAACCCGTCTGGTGATCGAACAACTGCAAAGCGGCACCCAGGAGGTGGTCGGTTCGATGAACAACAGCCATCGTCAGGCCCAGGGCAGTGTCGAGCAGGTTGGCCAGGCCGTGACGGCACTGCGCCAGATCGGCGACGCGGTGACCGTGATCAACGACATGAACATGCAGATCGCCAGTGCCGCCGAAGAGCAAAGCGCGGTGGCCGAGGAGATCAACAACAACGTGGCGACCATCCGCGATGTGACCGAGTCGCTGTCGGGCCAGGCCAATGAATCGGCGCGGGTCAGCCAGTCGCTCAACAGCCTGGCGAACCAGCAGCAGAGTCTGATGGATCAGTTTCGCGTCTGAACCTCGCAAGTCGAACAAAATACCTGTGGGAGCGAGCTTGCTCGCGATGGCGGTGGGTCAGACAACATCTTTGTTGATTGACACTCCGCCATCGCGAGCAAGCTCGCTCCCACATTTGTTTCTGCGCGCAGCCCAACAAAATGATGCCGAGTGGATATCCGCCGCAAGCGGATTATGCTTTTAGGAACCTTGCAGCATTTTGTGGCGTCAACCTCTATGCAAGACCCGCAATCCGACGACATCAGCCCCAGGGCCTGGGTACGGTAAGTATTGGTGGGAACTCCGGCCTTCAACAAGAGCAAGACGGAGAACACTCATGGCAACAATCGACACTACAGCCACGGGCAGCACGCCCAACCACGGGCTCACCAGAGAGGAGCGCAAGGTCATCTTCGCCTCGTCCCTGGGCACCGTGTTCGAATGGTATGACTTCTACCTGTACGGCTCCCTCGCGGCGATCATCGCCAAGCACTTCTTTGCCGGCGTCAATGAAACGACTTCCTTCATCTTCGCCCTGCTCGCCTTCGCCGCCGGCTTCGCCGTCCGGCCCTTCGGCGCCATCGTGTTCGGCCGGTTGGGCGACATGATCGGACGCAAACACACCTTCCTCATCACCATCGTGATCATGGGTATTTCCACGGCTGTGGTGGGTTTGCTGCCGGGCTATGCAACCATCGGCGTCGCCGCGCCGGTCATCCTGATCAGCCTGCGCCTGTTGCAAGGCCTGGCACTGGGCGGTGAGTACGGCGGCGCGGCGACTTACGTGGCCGAACACGCCCCCAAGGGCAAGCGCGGCTACTTCACCTCGTGGATTCAGACGACCGCCACCCTCGGTCTGTTTCTTTCACTGCTGGTGATCCTCACCTGCCGCACCGCTCTGGGCACCGAAGCCTTCGAAGCCTGGGGCTGGCGGATTCCATTCCTGCTGTCGATCCTGCTGTTGATCATCTCGGTGTACATCCGCCTGCAACTGAGCGAGTCACCGGTGTTCCAGAAAATGAAAGCCGAAGGCAAGTCCTCCAAGGCACCGTTGACCGAATCCTTCGCCCGCTGGGACAACCTCAAGATCGTAATCATGGCCCTGCTCGGTGGTACCGCCGGTCAAGCAGTGGTCTGGTACACCGGGCAGTTCTATGCGCTGTTTTTCCTGCTGCAGACGCTGAAGATCGACCCGCAGACCGCCAATTTCCTGATCGCCGGCTCGCTGCTGATCGGTACGCCGTTCTTCGTCATTTTCGGCAGCCTGTCCGACCGCATCGGACGCAAAGGCATCATCATGGCTGGCTGCATCCTGGCGGCCGTGACCTATTTCCCGATCTTCCATGCGTTGACCCAGTACGGTAACCCGGACGTGTTCATTGCGCAGGAGAAAAATCCGGTCACGGTCATCGCCAATCCCGGCCAGTGTTCGTTCCAGTTCGACCCGGTGGGCAAGGCCAAATTCACCAGTTCCTGTGACCTGGCCAAGACCGTGTTGGCCAAAAAGGCTATCCCCTACAAGAACATGAACGCCGAGCCGGGCGCTGTTGCGCAGGTGCGCATTGGCGAGAAAGTGATCGAGAGCTTCGAGGGCGCCGGCATGTCGGCCGCCGATTTCAAGACCCGGAACGACGCGTTCACTGCCACGCTGGCCGCGACCCTCAAGGACGCCGGCTACCCCGAGAAGGCCGACCCGGCCAAGACCAACTACCCGATGGTGCTACTGCTGCTGACCATCCTGGTGGTCTACGTGACCATGGTCTACGGGCCGATTGCCGCCTGGCTGGTGGAACTGTTCCCGGCGCGCATCCGCTACACCTCGATGTCACTGCCCTATCACATCGGCAATGGCTGGTTCGGTGGCTTCCTGCCGACGGTGGCGTTCGCCATGGTGGCGGCCACGGGGGATATCTACTACGGGCTGTGGTATCCGATCGTCATCGCGGTGATGACGGCGGTGCTGGGTATTTTCTTCATGCCGGAAACCAAGGATCGGGAGATTCATCACACCTGAATCTGACACCCCACAATCCCTGTGGGAGCGAGCTTGCTCGCGATAGCGTCGGCACATTCAACATCAATGTGACAGATAGACCGCCATCGCGAGCAAGCTCGCTCCCACAGGGTTCCTGATGTGACTTCAGGCGTGTTTGGGCAACTCGATGACGACCTTCAACCCGCCCCATTCACTGTCCAGCAGCAATAATCTGCCGCCCCAGCTATCGACGATATCGCGCACGATACCCAGTCCCAAACCATGCCCCTGGGTTTGCTCGTCCAGCCGCGTACCTCGGCCAAATACCTGATCGCGACGCTCTTTGGGAATGCCCGGGCCATCATCTTCCACACTCAGTTCAAACCCCTGCGCCTGCTTGACCACACTCAGCCGCACCTCGGCATCCGCCCATTTACAAGCGTTATCCAGCAGGTTGCCCAGCAGTTCCAGCAGGTCTTCACGATCCCAGGGCAATTGCAGGCCGGTCGGTGCGCGGTAGCTCAGCGCCAGGTGTTCGCCATGGATCATGTTCAGGGTGGCCAGCAATCCGGGGAGTTCAGCATCGCAATCAAACAGCGCACCGGGCAGAGCGTCACCGGACAACCGCGCACGATTGAGTTCGCGATTGAGCCGTTGCTCGACCTGTTGCAGCTGTTCCTTGAGGGTCTTGCGCAATTGCGGATGTGTGTCGAGTTGCTCGCTCGAGGCCAGGCTCAACAGCACCGCCAGCGGCGTTTTCAATGCATGGCCGAGGTTGCCCAGGGCATTGCGCGAACGCTTGAGGCTGTCTTCGGTGTGGGCCAGCAAGTGGTTGATCTGCGCCACCAGCGGCTCCAGTTCCACCGGCACCCGATCGTCGAGTTGCGAGCGCTGGCCCTGTTGCAACTGCGCAATCTGTTCGCGCGCCTGCTCCAGCGGGTGCAAGGCGCGGCGCACGGTGATCCGTTGCAGCAGCAGAATCAGCAGCAGCCCGGTCAAACCCAGGCCCAACCCGAGCTGTTGCATCAGCCGGAAGCTTTCGCGTATTGGCGTGTAATCCTCGGCGACGCTGATGGAGATCGGCAACCCTGAACGTCGATAGTCGGTGCGCAGTACCAGCAACTGTTGCCCTTCCGGCCCCAGTTGCAGGTCGTCGTGCAGGCCGGGTTGATCGAGCGCCGGCAGTTCCTGGTCCCATAAAGAACGGGAACGCCAATGGCCATCGGCGAGTTCGATGCGGAAATAATGCCCGGAAAACGGCCGCTGATAGGCCGGTGACAGACGTCGTTCATCCAGATGCAAGCCTTGCGGTCCTTGCACCAGTGCCGCCAGCAGGTTCTCGCTGTCATTGCGCAACCCGGCTTCGAGGTAGCGCTGCAATCCCATTTCGAACAGCCACAGGCTGGTTTGCGCCAGTACCAGGCCCACGACCACCATCACGCTGATCAGGCCCAGGCTCAAGCGGCGCTGGATCGATATCACCGGGCTTGCCCGCCGAACAGGTAACCCTGGCCACGACGGGTTTCAATCACGCTTTTGCCGAGCTTGCGGCGCAAATGGTTGACGTGGACTTCCAGCACATTGGAGTCGCGCTCGGTTTCACCGTCGTAGAGGTGCTCGGCGAGATGGCTTTTGGAGAGGATCCGCTCGGGGTGCAGCATGAAATAACGCAACAGGCGAAACTCCGCGGCGGTCAGCTGAATGTCCGCACCGTCGCGGACAACGCACTGGCGAGCTTCGTCCAGATGCAGCCCGGCGGCCTGGAGCGTTGGCTGGTTGACCTGGCCATGGGAGCGGCGCAGCAATGCCTGGATGCGCAAAAACAGCTCTTCGGGATGAAAGGGTTTGGTCAGGTAATCATCGGCGCCGGTCTTCAGGCCTTCGATGCGCTCGGCCCAGGAACCACGGGCGGTCAGGATCAGCACCGGCGTGGCCAGCCCTGTCGCGCGCCATTGCGCCAGCACCTCCAGCCCCGGCACGCCCGGCAAGCCGAGGTCGAGGACGATCAGGTCGTAAGGTTCGGTGCTGCCCTGAAGCACCGCGTCGCGACCATCGGCCAGCCAGTCCACCGCATAGCCCTGGCGGTTGAGGCCGGCCAGCAGTTCGTCGGCCAGGGGCACATGGTCTTCCACCAGCAGCAAACGCATGGATCAGTCTTCCTTGTCTTTGAGTAAACGGCCGGTGGAGGCATCGATGCCCAGTTCGCGGACCACGCCTCCAGGGGTCAGCAGCTCGACTTCATAAATGTAGACGTCGTGTTTTTCTTCGAGCTCGGCTTCCAGCAGTTTCGCGCCGGGGTAGCGATCCATCGCCTGCTGCAACAGTTGCTCCAGCGGCAGGATCACGCCCTGTTGACGCAGACGCAGGGCTTCATCCTGATCCAGATCGCGGGCCATCACTGCCGAGCAAAAAAACAGGAGCATCAGCGCTATCCAGCTACCGGTGCATCGCTTGAATAGAAACACCTTCATTACCAATCCTGATGATTCTTGAGAACCTGCCCGCTGACAGCGTCTGATTCCAGATCCCGGTCGGTGCGAGCGCAGTGAGCTTCTCGAAAGCCACAATGGTACCAGCGTCGCGCTACCTCAGCGTTGCATCGGGGTCCAGGCGAGTCACCTTAGCCCGCTGAACTTAATTGAAGCTGAATGGCCATCACGGACAGCCCCACAACCCTGTCCCTCAAGGCCGGTCCGCGCGCCTATGCGCACATCCGCGCCAACGGTCACCTCGGCGAGCGTTGGTTGACCCTTTAGTCAGGACAAACTGGTAAACTCGCCACCTGCCCGAATCGCTGCGGCGAACGCCACCTGAACAGAGCTGAAAAACTGTGGAAATCTTCAAAGAGTTCACCTTCGAATCCGCCCACCGCCTGCCCCACGTACCGGACGGCCACAAGTGCGGCCGCCTGCACGGTCACTCGTTCAAAGTGGCGATCCACCTGAGCGGCGACCTCGACCCGCACACGGGCTGGATCCGCGATTTCTCGGAAATCAAGGAAATCTTCAAGCCGCTGTACGAGCGACTGGACCACAACTACCTGAACGACATTCCTGGCCTGGAAAACCCGACCAGTGAAGTGCTGGCCAAGTTTATCTGGCAGCAATTGAAGCCATTGCTGCCGGAACTCAGCGCGATCCGCATCCACGAGACCTGCACCAGCGGTTGCATCTATCGCGGCGAATAAAGACACCGCCCACCCTGTAGGAGCGAGCTTGCTCGCGATGGACGTGAACGATAACGCTGGGAGTCTGACACCCCGCGGCGTTCTCAAGTCCATCGCGAGCAAGCTCGCTCCTACAGGGGTATGCGTTTCGTCAGTGACATGGAAAAACAGCCTTCATCGGCTGTTTTTTTATGCCTATGCTTTTTGCCTCTTCCCCCCGCCTAGAGGACAAGCCCATGGCTGACTGGCCGCTGGATCAGGTCTTTACCTTCAACGGACATCAGGTGCGCTACGCCGTAAGCGGCGAGGGCCCGCCGCTGGTGTTGGTGCATGGCACGCCGTTTTCTTCTTGCGTGTGACACCGGATCGCGCCGTATTTCACGGCCACTCACCGCGTCTACTACTTCGATCTGCTGGGCTATGGGCAGTCGGCGCAACCCGACGCCGAACTCGCCCCTACGTGCAACCATGGCTGGGAGAGCCGGGGCAAGCGGCGTTCTATCGGCAGATCGCGCAGATGGACGAGCGTTATACCCGTGAAGCTGAGCGGCTGTACCCGACGATACGCTGCCCGGTGCAGATTCTCTGGGGTGAAGACGATCAGTGGATTCCCATCGAACGTGGGCGCGCGCTGCACCGGATGATTCCAGGGTCGCAGTTTTATCCGATACCCAACGCCGGTCACCTGGTTCAGGAAGACGCGCCCGAAGCCATAGTCGCGGCGCTGCTGCGGTTTTTGCCTCTGCAACAATCTTCCTGAACCAATCCCCTGTGGGACTGCGCTGATCAATGTCACTGGCAAGAGTTGCCGACACCGAGCTAACGTAGAGGTATTGCCTAAACGATTCGCCAAAAGGATCTGCCCGATGCACATCATCAATGCCCGTCTGCGCAACCAGGAAGGCCTGCATGAGTTGTACCTGGAAAACGGCCTGATCAGCAGCATCACCCGCCAGATCGAAGCCCCGACCCTGGGCCCTGACGATCTGGATGCCGGCGGCAATCTGGTGGTGCCGCCCTTTGTCGAGCCGCACATCCACCTCGACGCGACCCTGACCGCCGGCGATCCGCGCTGGAACATGAGCGGCACGCTGTTCGAAGGCATCGAGTGCTGGGGCGAGCGCAAGGCGACCATCACCCAGGAGGACACCAAGGCCCGGGCGAAGAAAACCATCCAGACCCTCGCCGCCCACGGCATCCAGCATGTGCGCACCCACGTCGACGTCACCGACCCGCAATTGACCGCACTCAAGGCGATGCTCGAAGTGCGCGAGGACAGCCGGCATCTGGTCGATATGCAAATCGTCGCGTTCCCCCAGGAAGGCATCGAGTCCTACCGCAATGGTCGCGAGTTGATGGAAGAAGCCATCCGCATGGGTGCGGACGTGGTGGGCGGCATTCCGCATTTCGAATACACCCGCGACCAGGGCGTCAGCTCGGTGAAGTTCCTGATGGACCTGGCCGAACGCAGCGGTTGCCTGGTGGACGTGCATTGCGACGAAACCGACGATCCGCATTCGCGCTTTCTCGAAGTGCTCGCCGAAGAGGCCCGCAGCCGCGACATGGGCTCGCGGGTGACAGCCAGCCACACCACGGCCATGGGCTCCTACGACAATGCCTACTGCGCCAAACTGTTTCGCCTGCTCGGGCATTCGGGGATCAGCTTTGTCTCCTGCCCCACTGAGAGCATCCACCTGCAAGGCCGCTTCGACAGTTTCCCGAAACGCCGGGGCGTGACCCGGGTCAACGAGCTACTGGAAGCGGGCATGAACGTGTGCTTTGGCCAGGACTCGATCGTCGATCCGTGGTATCCGCTGGGCAATGGCAACATTTTGCGGGTGCTGGAAGCCGGGTTGCACATCTGCCACATGCTCGGTTATCGCAACCTGCAAAGTGCGCTGGACCTGGTGACGGACAATAGCGCCAAAGCCATGAACCTCGGCAATCGCTATGGCCTGGAGCGCGGGCGACCGGCGAACCTGCTGATTCTGTCGGCAGAGAGCGATTACGAGGTGATCCGCAGCCAGGGGTTGCCGCTGTACTCGATACGCGGGGGCAAGGTGTTGATGAAGCGGACGATGCCGGTGGTGGAGTTTGCGGGTCTGAGCTGAAATTTGCGTTGACTGGACTGGCCCCTTCGCGGGCAAGCCCGCTCCTACAGTGGATCGGTTTGGTTCACAAATTCCCTGTAGGAGCGGGCTTGCCCGCGAAGGCTATCTAACTGTCAGCCAATCATTCGAGCCGTACCAAACAGGCTGACCCGACTCAATTCCCCCATCTCCTCTTCCAGCAAGATCGGCGCCGTGCCACCCGGCATCGTCACTTTCACTTCCCCGGCAGTCACCCAACCTACCCGCCACGCCGCACTGGCCACCGCACTTGCACTGGTCCCCGAAGACGCCGTTGGCCCCTCGCCCCGCTCGAATACCCGGGCAGCGATGTGCCCGTCGGACACG
This sequence comes from Pseudomonas sp. A-B-19, assembly GCF_019947515.1. Lineage (NCBI taxonomy): Bacteria > Pseudomonadati > Pseudomonadota > Gammaproteobacteria > Pseudomonadales > Pseudomonadaceae > Pseudomonas > Pseudomonas sp. A-B-19. The sequence goes on along the minus strand of NZ_JAGYGN010000016.1, from coordinate 74,269 downwards.
CGCATGGCCCATTGCAGATTGATTCCCGCCCGACAAGGGTTGCCTGCACCGACCGGCATGGCATAGGCAATCCGCGTCAGCCCCTCACCCAGCGCCGGCTCGCGCATCTGCTCGTTGCTCGGCAGATCACTGGCACTTTCCACCAGCGTCACGCAATGCGGATTGCCGACCCGCGCAAACTGGCTGCGCGACCAGGCGCCATTGAGTGCTGACAACTGTTTAACGTGGCTGAGTTCGCGGCCATTCAACAGCACCGTTTCTACGCCCACTGCACTGACCGCTGACGACCCGAAACCAGGCTGGCCCAGATCGAGCCAGAAACCCTTCACGCCATCGACCTCTGCGGCTTTCACCGAAGTCTGTCCGGGTGAAGGCATGTCGGACTTGTCGTGGTGAACCCTGAGCAGACAGGCTTCGCTCTTCGGCAACAACCCTTGATCGCTGAGGGCCTGGGAAAAAATCGTCAGCCCATTGCCACTGCGCTCGGCCAGGGTGCCGTCAGTGTTGACGATCAACAGATCAAAGGGTGGCGAGGACTGAAACGGTCCGACCAGCAAGCCGTCGCTGCGATGATCCTTGCTGCCGGTTGGTTGAGTGCCAGGGGCCCAGCTGCAGCAAGCCTCGATGGCGGCTAGCGCCCAGGCTTCGAGGGTTTGCGCTGCCTGGCTGGCCTGATCCGGCAGCTCGATACCCTGGCGGCGCAGTTCTTCGGGCGCTACCACGATGTAAATGTTGCCCCGTGCATCGTACCGCTGCGCCATGGCGCCCTCCGTGTGTGATTTGAATGGCTCAACATATCGCGAAAGACATTGTCGCTGTGCAACGATGTCGCTTTGTTTCAGAGTAAAACTTCCGGGCGCTGATCGAACCCTCACCGGTCGATCACTGTCCGTTGAGGACGTGACGTTTTTTTGCCAGGGATTGATATGACCAGCCTCAACAATCAAACCACCTTCGTTCCCGGCCGCCTGGAACAGATGTCCACGCGCATCGCCTTTTTCATCGCCGGGTTCGGCATCGCCGCGTGGGCGCCGCTGGTGCCCTATGCCAAGGCCCGGGCCGGACTGGATGAAGGTACCCTGGGATTGCTGTTGCTGTGTCTGGGGGTGGGTTCGATTCTGGCGATGCCGTTGGCCGGGATCCTGGCCTCGCGTTTCGGCTGCCGGCGGGTGACGACCGGCGGCACCCTGCTGATCTGTGCCGCCCTGCCGCTGCTGGCGACGGTGTCATCGGTTCCGGCCTTGATCGCGGCGCTGTTCATGTTCGGCGCGGGCCTGGGCACGGTGGATTCGACGGTCAACCTGCAAGCGGTGATCGTCGAGCGCGCCAGTGGCAAAAACATGATGTCGGGTTTCCATGGCCTGTTCAGCCTGGGCGGGATTGTCGGTGCGGCGGGTGTCAGCGGGTTGCTTGGCCTGGGGATTTCCCCGCTGGGGGCCACGCTGGTGGTGATCGTGATGTTGCTGATCGCGCTGGCCAAGGCGGTGCCGCACCTGTTGCCCTACGGCAGCGAGAGTTCGGGGCCGGCGTTTGCGCTACCCCATGGCATTGTCCTGTTCATCGGGGGCATGTGCTTCATCGTATTCCTCGCCGAAGGCGCGGCGCTGGACTGGAGTGCGGTGTTCCTGGCGCAGGAACGCGGTATAGACACAGCGTATGCAGGGCTTGGTTATGCGGCGTTTGCCTTGACCATGACAGCCGGGCGTTTGACCGGTGACAAAATCGTACGGCGGTTGGGCGCGACACGGGTGATGGTGTTCGGTGGACTGACGGCTGCCGCAGGTTTGTTCCTGGCGACGTTCGCACCGAGCTGGGAAGCCGCGCTGGTCGGTTATGCGCTGCTGGGGGCCGGTTGTTCGAACATTGTGCCGATCCTGTACACCGCGGTCGGCAAGCAGACGGTCATGCCCGAAAGCATCGCCGTGCCGGCCATTACCACCCTGGGCTATGCAGGCATTCTGGCGGGACCGGCCGTCATCGGCTTCATCGCCCACGGCAGCAGCCTGAGTTTTGCCTTTGCCTTGATGGCGTTGTTGCTGGTGGCGGTGGCGATTGGCGGGAAGGTGTTGAAGGTCTGAAAAGCTTCGCTGGCAAGCCAGCTCCTACAGGGGCCAGGTACAACCGTCATTTTGCGGGTGTACGCAAAACCCGTAGGAGCTGCCGCAGGCTGCGATCTTTTGACTTTCAGTGCCTGCGCCGGGCGCAGCCACCCCCCCGAATGTGTGTGTGTCGCCTTTTGGCGCACCGGCATGGCAAAAAGCGGCAGTGCAGTTGACCCGTTTGGCCATAGATCCGGAGTTTGTCCGGCGCTTAAAGTGGCAGCCCTGAACCGACCCTGCAGAGCCTGCGATGACCGACCTGATCAAACACGAGCGACGCGATGGCGTGTTGACGCTGACCATCGACCGTCCGGACAAGCTCAATGCACTGAACAACGCCATGTACACGCAGTTGGCCGAACTGTTGCTGGCCGCCGACGAAGACGAGCAGACCGGCGTGATCATCATCACTGGCGGCCCGACCTGCTTTACCAGCGGCAATGACCTGGTGGATTTCCTCCTGCACCCGCCGACGCATCTGGACGCCCCGGCGTTCCACCTGATGAAGGTCGTCACGCGCCTGCAAAAGCCGCTGATCGCGGCAGTCTGCGGGGCGGCCATCGGCATCGGTACCACCTTGCTGCTGCATTGCGATCAGGTGCTGGTCACCCGCAACGCCAAGCTGCGCATGCCGTTCGTCAATATCGGCCTGTGCCCCGAGTTCGGCGCCAGCCTGTTGCTGCCCCGCCGCCTCGGCCATGCCCGCGCATCTCGCCTGCTGTTGCTGGGTGACGGCCTGGACGGCAGCGAAGCGGTAGCCTGGGGCCTGGCCAACGAAGCCTTCGATGACGGCGAGCAGTGTCTGGCGGCGGCCCTCAAGATCGCCCAGCGCTTTCTGGCCATGCCCCAGCAAGCCCTGCGCCAGTCCCGGCAGTTGATGAAACAGGCTTGCCTGGCCGAACTGGACGCCACCCTGCGCGAAGAAAACACGCTGTTCATTCAGCGCCTGAACACCGACGAGGCGAAAGCCGCCTTGAACGCCCTGCTCAATCGCAGTACAGACAAGAATCCACCGAAAGGAAACCAGCCATGAACACTCCGGAAATCTACGTCGTCAGCGCCGCCCGTACCGCTATCGGGACCTTCGGCGGTTCGCTCAAGGACGTGCCACTGGCCGACCTCGCGACCACAGCCGTGAAAGCCGCCCTGGAGCGAGCCGCCGTGGACCCGGCCCTCGTTGGCCATCTGGTGATGGGCAACGTGATCCCGACCGAAACCCGCGATGCCTACATCTCCCGCGTCGCGGCGATGAACGCCGGCATCCCGAAAGAAACCCCCGCCTACAACGTCAACCGCCTGTGCGGTTCGGGCCTGCAAGCGATCATCAACGCCGCCCAGACCCTGATGCTCGGCGATGCCGACATCGTCGTCGGTGCCGGTGCCGAATCCATGAGCCGCGGCCCGTACCTGATGCCAGCCGCCCGTTGGGGTTCGCGCATGGGCAACGCCCAGGTCATCGACTACATGCTCGGCATCCTGCATGACCCCTTCCATGGCATCCACATGGGCATCACCGCCGAGAACGTCGCCGCGCGCAACGGCATCACCCGCGAAATGCAGGACGCCCTGGCGCTGGAAGACCAGAACCGCGCCGCCCACGCGATTGCCAACGGCTACTTCAGCGAGCAGATCGCGACCGTGGAAATCCAGGATCGCAAAGGCGTCAAACTGTTCAGCGTCGACGAACATCCGCGCGCCACGTCCCTGGAACAGTTGGCAGCGATGAAACCTGCGTTCAAGAAGGATGGTTCGGTCACCGCCGGCAACGCCTCGGGCCTCAACGACGGCGCCGCCGCACTGGTCATGGCCAGCGGCAACGCGGTCCAGGCCAACAACCTGAAACCCCTCGCCCGCCTGGTCAGCTACGCCCACGCCGGCGTCGAACCGGAACTCATGGGCCTGGGCCCGATCCCGGCCACCCGCCTGGCGCTCAAGCGCGCCGGCCTGACCGTCGCCGACCTGGACGTGATCGAAGCCAACATCGCCTTCGCCGCCCAGGCCTGCGCCGTCAGCCAGGAACTGGACCTCGACCCGGCCAAGGTCAACCCGAACGGTTCGGGCATCGCCCTGGGCCACCCGGTGGGCGCCACCGGCGCAATCATCGCCACCAAGGCCATCCACGAACTGCACCGCACCGGCGGCCGTTATGCGCTGGTGACCATGTGCATCGGTGGTGGTCAGGGGATTGCTGCGATTTTTGAGCGGGTTTAACCCTCGAACAATCGCTGAATAACCTGTGGCGAGGGAGCTTGCTCCCGCTGGACTGCGCAGCAGGCCCTGCTTTTCAAGTGAAGAGCTGGGGCCGCTATGCGACCCAACGGGAGCAAGCTCCCTCGCCACATATAACCGCGTTTATGCAGTTGGCTCGACCTTATCCAGCACCCTATTCGCCGTGATTTCCGCCAGCATCACACTGTTGGAGATACCTAGCAGAACATTGCGCGAACTACCCTCCAGATGATCCACCAGGTAATGGACCATCACATCGACCGAGGCCAGGGTCTCGACCAGATAAACCACTAGGGTTTCAGTCGTGGCCTTCGGGTCTACTGAAAACATGGTGCTGACGGTTCGTGGGGTGGCTTTGATGTCGGCGGCTGAGGGGGCGTGGTAGTCGAGGGCCCGTTCGGTGGCCTCGTTTTGCTTTTTTGAATCGGGGCCTTCGTACGGCGATGCCAGATCGATGTCCGGCGGGTTTGGCGTTACTTTGAACATTGGCTCAATCCTCATATGAGTGAGGCTGCAACCAGTTCGCGACTAAACGAATGGGAGGCAGCTGTGCACAGGTTAGTCGACCGATGAGCCAAGAAATCGGCGCGCCGAAGCGCCCTGCGCACAGCCACCATCAAATACAGGAATTGAATACCTGTGTGATAGAGACATTGTGCGTCTTGACATCGACGGGCGACTAAACCCGATCACTGATGGGCAGTGATGGGAATCAAGTTACCGAGCAGTCCCAAGTCGCACAAGCCGGCGGATTCTGGCGTAACCGTAGGCATCGGCGCAAGGTCCTGTAGCTTTCGGGAAGTGAGCGTGAGGGGATTTAAACAACAATGTCGGATGACGTTGAATCGTCTAACGGAAGCTTCCTACAAGAGGTGCACCTTTAGAACCAAAACCGAACTCATCTATTCTTGCGAGGCAATGGTAAGCATTGGATTAGTTCTATTATCGCCAGTAGCTGAGGGCAGCAGAAAGGAGCGCCGAGCGAAGTGAAAAATGGCGTACTATCGCCAGCAGGAAGAGCCCGTGGACTGTCTGACTCATCCGAATGGTCACCGAAATATCCGGTGTGGTTCAACTCTCGATAATTTCCTCTATGAGTCCGACTCTCTACCTTTCGCGCAGACTCACAAGTAATGACAAGGTATACACGGAAGAAGCACTGCTCGCCGCTTCGAATTACGTTGTAGTCTTGGCGGAGCCCGGCGGTGGGAAAACTGAGCTTTTGAGAAGCCTTGCGCGTCAGTTGGGCGCTTCAGAGGTGACAGCAAACGTATTCAAGCACGCGGGAGCCGATGCGGAGAATTGTCCGCTCGTGATTGATGCGTTTGATGAGCTGGCAAAGGTCGATAAAACAGGCATCTACAGCCTTCTTACGAATGCTAGAAAGGCAAAACCAACACACGTAATCATTTCCAGTCGGTCCAGTGAGTGGGACAGCGCAGCTACAAACGCTTTCAAAGAGTGTCTAGGTCACACACCTCTAGTAGTCAGGCTATGCGAGTTTGATGAGGTGGAACAGCAGGCGATCTTTGATCACCATGTGGAAGGTGAAAATTTCGCAGCGTTCCAGACTGAAGTCGCTCGATTTGATTTAAAAACACTCCTTCCAAATCCTCAGTTTCTGAAGCTGTTCGCTGATGCGTATATCGAAAGCGAAAGACATTTCACTGACAAACGATCTATTTTCTCACTAGCGGTCGAACGTCTGGCGAAGGAAGCAAACAGCAGCATAGCGAGATCCAGCTCAGCACTTTCCACCACTCAAAAAGTCTATTTATCGTCAGAGGTTTTCGCCAAGCTCTTGTTGTCTGGTGCCGAAGGCGTTAGCACAGGTGAAGCCACTGAAGACCGGATGTATCCTTTGCTGGCGTCTTTATTTACCACTAACAAAACGGCTGAAGGCATTCTTGCAACTCGACTTTTTAAACCAGGTGAGAGTGCAGATCAACATCGTCCAGTTCACAAGATCGTCTCTGAATACTGTGCTGCAGGATATCTTACCAAGCGGATAGCAGCCCCTGCGGACCCTCTGACGATTCCCAAGTGCCTAGCCATCATCGCCCCGAACTCCACAGTTCGAGATGAACTCCGGGGACTCCTCGGCTGGATGGCATCGCTAGGCAACAAGCCTATACAGACCGCCGCAATAGAACTTGACCCTTATGCAGTGCTTGCGAACGGCGACCCTTCTCAGCTTGAGCCTTCGTCAAAGCGCTTGCTTGTAAAGCAACTGAAAGAAGTTGAAGCCAAGGACCCCTTCTTTCGAAGAGGGGATTTCTGGCGTAGGTTCAGTGCTGCAGGGTTCTTCACACAAGATGTTCTGGAGGACATTAAGCCTCTTCTCACGACTGGAAGCGATGGGCACTTACGCGACCTGATTCTTGAGCTTTTAGCGGGATCACCAGCAATCCAGCAATTAGGAGACGAGTTACGCCTACTTGCCTTAACACCGGGTGAAAACGAAAACACACGTTTATTAGCGAGTATGTGCTTGCTGGAAATAGGCGGTTATGACCATCAAGCTGACTTGATGGTTCTCGTTTCTGAAGCAAGTCAAACATCACTGAAGGTTTCTGCCAAGATCATCGAAGCCCTAGGACCGGAAATATTCGAACGGGCTACTCTTGCAGAATTTTTTCGAGCCTGCGCTACCCTCTACCCAGGTCACCAGGAGCAAAGTGAGCGCACGATAGGGGCTCGCTACTTCGTGAAGAGCTTCATCTACGGGCTAAATTTATCACTCATCGCGTGGCTCTTAGATGATCTGACCAAAGACCTAGAGTGTATTTGCGGAAAAAATCATTATGAGTGCGATTGCCGAAACGGCATGAGCAAAATCATTGGTTCAATGTTGGATCGCTATTTCGAACTGGCGACACCTCCACTTGATCCAAGCCGCGTTTGGCAATGGGTAAAAAACCTCAATTTTCACGAGCAAAAGTCTGCTACTAACAGTACGGCGGTAAAAGCGCTTCGAGAGCATAAAGACCTACGCCAAGGCATTATCATTCTTGCATTCGGGCAACTAACTGACCGTGATCAGATTCTCGAAACCAGAATAAATAAATTCGATTGGCACGCCCACTCCGGCCTTCACTTATATGCTGATGATCGAGAATTCATAATCGACCTCGCGTTTGAAACCGATAACACAAATTTGTGGGCGAGTTTCATGGCTGGACATCAGTACTATCGAAATAAAGAAGAACGAGGCGCAGACATCTTGCGGCGGCATATGCGCGAGCAAGCATTATTGAAACCTACATTCATGCGAGAGTGGGCCAAGTCAAACAGGACTGCCGCGCAATCCGAACAAAGCAACCGAATGCCGATGCTTCGGCATACTCGGAGGATGAAGCGTCTTCGCAAGCAACAAGCTAACAACCATGCATCGAACATCAAGTATGTCCAAGCTAACCGGCAGCTTGTCGAAAGCGGGTTCCATTGGGGTTATCTTGTTCGATTCGCCCAGCTGACACTTATGAGTCCAGATGAAATTGAGCAGTCATTTGGCGAGGAGTCGATCGTCAGGAACGCGCTCCGAAACTGCCTAAACTTCATAGCTCCGCACGTCCCAGATCTACTAGAACTCGCTGAGCTACAATGTGCTTCACAGTATCGGCAGTCAGAGTTGATTCTCTATGCGGCATGCATAGAGATATTGCAGGACAAGGGAAATCTAGAAGGAATTAACCTTTCGCTCCTGAGAGCATTGAGAACTAACATTAACATTCATTTCGACGCAGTTTCCGAGAAAGATCGCGAGGCATTAAAGCGGGAAGTTGACAGGCTAGTCTTTCCGGATACCGCGTGTGCCGAATCCTTTCTTCGACAGTACGTTGAACCGCAACTGGCAAAACCGGGATGTAGCAATCCTGAAATCTGGTTGCTACATGACGACGATATTTTCAGCCACTCACGTGCGACGATATCTATTGAATGGCTTGGGCGCTTTCGCGAACTAGCTCTTAGCACCCTAAATACACTTTTTGAAATTGCTGCTCAATATGGCAATCGTGCAGAACTGCAGAAGATCATCGAAGTTCGTTGCGAAGAGTTCCTAATCGATTGGCCCACCCCAACTGGCAATGACGAGATCGAACAAAAGCGTACATTCTGGTTCACGCGCGCATGGTACTTTCTGGATGAAGCACCAAAAACATACTGGAATTGGCTCAAAACCGACAAAGACATGGTGCTTATAATTAATGAGCATTCTGGGCGAATGAGTTCTAGCAATCGTACCTATTGGCCCAAGCTCACCCCACGCATGATAGAAGCCATTCTATTAGCCTTTTTCGATAAATGGCCCAAGACTTACCTACCCAGTCATTGGGGTACGGAAAGCCCAAAAGAAGAGAATGCATACCGTTTTTTGTCTGATGTTATCTGGTCGATCGATTCAGTTGAACACGATGATGCAATTCCTGTCCTCAATCGTCTCCTCGCCGATCCGCACCTCGCCGACCTGCACAAGGACTTGAGGAGCATACACACTGCTCAAGTCAGGAAAAAAGCATTCAGAGACTTCGAACCGCCGACGCCTCAGGAAATCGTAAATCGACTGGACCGCGACGAGGTGGTTACTGTGGAAGGGCTGCGCCAACTCGTAACCCAAGAGCTCCAAGACTTTCAGAAGTCTATAAATGGTGGGGAGTTCAATTCCGCAGACCGTTTCTACGAGAAGAGTGAGCGACTTGACGAAGAACCATGTACTGAAATTATCGCTGAGCGACTCTGCCTCAAACTACAACCGCAAAACATCACTGTGACACCGGAACATCATCTTAAGGCTTCGAAGCGAAGCGACTTCACTGTCGCAAAGATTATCGATGGAAAAAGAAGACTGCTTGTCACTGAAGTTAAAGGGCAATGGCATAGGGACCTTTTCACAGCTGCTTCCAATCAGTTGAATGATCTTTATTCCATACACCCGGACGCAGAGCGGCAGGGCATTTTCCTCGCAATTTGGTTTGGTGCGAGCGAAGAAGTTGCTGGACGTAAGATCCATGGAATTGAAAGTGCCCAGGAGCTAAAAGGCAGAATTGAAGCAACGCTACCACCAGAGCTCAAAGGGTTAATTGATGTATTCGTTCTAGACGTATCCAAATCCCAATAAGACAGACGGAACCAGTCCTGCGAGGCGGCATGACGAGCCTCACAGGGCCGACCGGCACTTGATGATTTCCAGCGTCAACTGGTCGCAATCGATCAATCCCGCCAGCTCCCCGCACCCTAGATTAGCTCCCAGAACACGAAGCCGCGCCGCCCAGCGGAACGCACAGGCCAGGCGGATACGCAGTTGCTCGACAGGTTGATTCATCCCTTGCTCCACAGCGGTTGATCGATTGCCTGCCAGTGTAGAGGCGCGACAGGTGCGCACTTGACGGGAAACGACAGGGATTGCCGTTATCCGCCAGCGTTGAAAACCGGCGAAGCAAAATGTCAGGCGACGGTTTCACCGGCTGGTTGATCGAGATACCCCCTGGATGACTAGTTCTTTTGTGGCTTGATCCACGCCAACATCCAGGCCACCACCGCACAGACCATCAAGGTCCCACCCAACGCCTGCCCCCAGGCTGCCAGCATCAGCCCGCCACCGATCAACAGGTAGTACAGCAAACCAAACAATGCCCCCGCCGTACCCAGTCGATCGCCATAGTTGACCAGGGCCGAACCGAGGATGTTCGGGATGGCCATGCCGAAGGCCAGCACCACCAACAACATCGCCAGCACGAATAGCACACTGTCCTCCATCAGCCAGACGAAACTGGCACCAAGCAATGTCAGTGATCCCGACACCTGGATCAATTGCGCAGCACTCAACCCTCGTTGCAACAGCCTCTTGTTGAGCCAGGCGCCAAGGCCGGACCCCAGGGCCAGGATGACGCCACTGTAGCCAAACCATTGCGCACTCAGGCCCAGCCGCTCAAACATAAAGGGCCCCAGGCTGTAGTAGCTGAACAGGGCAATGTTGAAGGTTGCCACCAACAACGTCGAACGCCAGATATCGCGATCCCGGAGCATTTGCCACAGCGTCTCGAACAACGCGGGCGATGCCACCTGCCGTGGGCGGGTTTCCGGCAAAACCTGCCGGCACCAGAACCACAGGACAACAGCCAGCAACAAAAGCCCCGCCGGCACGCCTCGATAACCGAAGCCTTGCACCAGGCTTGCGCCGGTGAACAGCCCGATGGCCGGGCTGGCGGCCAGCGCGATGCCCATGACCGAAAACACCCGGGCCAGTGCCGCCCCCTTGAAGCGGTCGCGCAATACGGTTTGCGTAACGACCGAGCCTACCGCTGCGCCAAACGCGGCCAAGCCTTGGGCTGCCAACAGAGCATCGAAGGTGCTGACACTGAGCGCCATCAATGAAGCCGTGGCGTACAGGGCGAACCCTGCAAGCATTGTCGGGCGACGCCCGATCAGGTCGCACATCCGGCCCCACACCACCACACCGAACGCGAACGCCAGGAAATACACGGAAAGCATTTGCGCCGACGCCTGCGGACCGACGCCGAAGACCCGGGCGATGTCCGCCAGCGCCGGGCTGTAAATGGATTGCGCCAACTGCGGGAACATCAATAGCGCGACGGCCAATACCACGACTTTCTTGTCATCCATCACCACTTCACTCTTAAAAGAAATTGCCGTGAAGCTTAAGAAATCGTGACTGGCGTATTATCAGAACCCTGCCAATTTATCGCTGAAATCGGACAACCCATGGCCTGGCTCGACGCCCACGCACATTTCGATCCCGACAGCTTCACCGCACCGGTTGTCGGCATCGCCGCAACCCTCGGTGATCACGATTCGGGCATGCATCGACATCAACGCGGGCAACTGCTGTATACCCGCCAGGGCTGTACGCGCATTACCCTGGCGCAGCAGCTGTGCCTGTTGCCGCCCTCCCGCGCGGCCTGGATTCCTTGCGGTGTGGCCCATCGCGCCGTGATGCAACAGAGCGTCGATTACCGTTCCATTTACCTGAGCCCCGCGTTATGCGCGGACCTGCCACAACAGGTCTGCGTAATTGAAGTCAGCCCGTTGCTGCGGGCCGTGCTGGAATCGATAGCCCACGCCGGCTTCGACACCGCCTGGCAGCAGGGAAAATACGTCCATCTGCTGGGGCTGTGCCTGAGCGAAATTCGTGACGCGGCCCGCCAGCCCATGCTGCTGCCGTTGCCGACTGACAAGCGTCTGGCACCACTGCTCGCGACCGTCGAGAAGCTGCCGCCGAAACTTCAGGCACTGCAAGCACGGATAGGCGCCAGCGGCCGCACCATTGGCCGAATCTTCCAGCGCGAGACGGGCATGAGCTATCAGCAATGGCGGCAACAGTGGCGCTTGATGCGCGCCATCGAATTGCTCGCGACCGGACGAAACATCGGCTACAGCGCCTTTGAACTGGGATTTGCCAGTGACAGCGCGTTCATCGCGTTCTTCAAGGACATGACCGGCCTCACCCCCGGCGACTGGATGAAATAGCACCTGACAACCGGCAGCAAAAACCACTTGCCACAAAATATTACATGCATCATATTACCTTCATCATAATACCTCCCCCGCTCCAACAGGTAATCCTCCATGACCAGCATGCCCACCGTTGAACCCGACCTGGTTGCCCCGGTGACTGCCGCCAAACCGCCCCTGCTCAAACGCCTGCTATTGCCAATACTGGGCATCGCAGCGCTGGTACTGGCCGGTGTGTACGGCGCCCATTGGTGGACGGCCGGGCGCTTCATCGAGGAAACCGACGACGCCTACATCGGCGGCGACATAACGGTGATCGGGCCGAAGGTGGCGGGTTACATCGACGAAGTGCTGGTGGCCGACAACCAGAAGGTCAAGGCCGGCGATGTGTTGATCCGTCTCGATTCGCGCGACTACCGGGCCAATCTGGCCAAGGCCGAAGGCGCAGTGGCCGCCCAGGAGGCCTTGCTGGCCAATCTCGACGCCACCGAACAACTGCAACAGGCCGTCATCGGCCAGGCCCGTGCCGGCATCGATGCTGCCGGCGCCGAGGCCACCCGCTCCCGGGATGACGATGCCCGCTACAAAAAACTGGTGACCACCAACGCCGTCTCGGTGGAAAGCGCCCAGCGGGCCAACGCCACGTTCAAGACGGCCCAGGCCCAGAGCAACCGCGCTCAGGCTGAACTGCTGGCTGCACAACGCCAATTGAATGTGATCGATACCCAGAAACAACAGGCCCGGGCCGCCTTGATCCAGGCCAGGGCCGAGCGCGATCTGGCGCAATTGAATGTCGGCTATACAGAGCTGAAGGCACCGGTCGATGGAGTGATCGGCAATCGCCGGGCCCGGGTCGGCGCCTATGCCCAGGCCGGCTCACAATTGCTCTCGGTGGTGCCGTCCAGCGGATTGTGGGTCGATGCCAACTTCAAGGAAGACCAACTGGCGCACATGGTGCCGGGGCAGCGGGTGGTGATCCGTGCCGACGTGCTGTCGGGTCAGGAATTCCACGGTCACCTGGACAGCCTTGCCCCCGCCAGCGGTTCGCAATTCAGTGTGTTGCCACCGGAAAACGCCACCGGCAACTTCACCAAGATCGTGCAGCGGGTGCCGGTACGGATTCACCTCGACCCGGCCGACAGTGTGCTCGGCCACCTGCGTCCGGGGTTGTCGGTCACCGCTGAAGTGGACACGCGCAAGGAGCCTGAAGCGCCAGCCGTGGCCCGCTTGCCATGAGCCGCGCCCTCGCCGCCCCGGCGCAACCGTTCAATGCCGCGAACATGGCCACGGCGACCAAGGTGTTCGCCTTTGCCAGCATGTGCGTCGGCATGTTCATTGCGCTGCTGGATATCCAGATTGTCTCGGCTTCGTTGCGTGACATCGGCGGCGGGCTCTCCGCCGGCACCGACGAAACAGCGTGGGTGCAAACCAGTTACCTGATCGCCGAAATCATCGTGATCCCGCTGTCGGGCTGGCTGTCCCGGGTGTTCTCGACGCGCTGGCTGTTTTGCGCGTCGGCGGTGGGCTTCACCCTGACCAGCCTGCTGTGCGGTGTGGCCTGGAACATCCAGAGCATGATCGCCTTCCGTGCCCTGCAAGGGTTTCTGGGCGGCTCGATGATTCCGCTGGTGTTCACCACCGCGTTCGTGTTCTTCACCGGCAAGCAACGGGTGATCGCCGCCGCGACCATCGGCGCGGTGGCCTCATTGGCACCGACGCTCGGACCGGTGATCGGTGGCTGGATCACCGACATTTCGTCCTGGCACTGGCTGTTCTACATCAACCTGGTCCCCGGCATCTTTGTCGCCGTGGCCGTGCCGATGCTGGTGAAAATCGACCAGCCGGAACTGGCGCTGCTCAAAGGCGCGGATTACTTGAGCATGGTGTTTCTGGCGCTGTTCCTCGGCTGCCTGGAATACACCCTCGAAGAAGGCCCGCGCTGGAACTGGTTCAGCGACCGCACGATCCTGACCACGGCGTGGATCAGCGGCCTGGCCGGGCTGGCATTCATTGGCCGGACCTTGCACGTGGCCAATCCGATTGTCGATCTGCGCGCCTTGAAGGATCGCAACTTCGCCCTTGGCTGCTTCTTCTCGTTCGTCACCGGCATCGGCCTGTTCGCCACCATTTACCTGACGCCGCTGTTCCTCGGCCGGGTGCGGGGCTACGGTGCACTGGACATTGGTCTGGCGGTTTTCTCCACCGGGGTGTTCCAGATCATGGCGATTCCGTTGTATGCCTTTCTGGCCAACCGCGTCGACCTGCGCTGGATCATGATGATGGGCCTTGGGCTGTTCGCCTTGTCGATGTGGGATTTCAGCCCGATCACCCATGACTGGGGGGCCAAGGAATTGATGTTGCCACAAGCCTTGCGCGGAATTGCCCAGCAATTGGCGGTACCGCCCGCGGTGACGCTGACCCTCGGCGGCCTGGCGCCAGCGCGACTCAAGCATGCGTCGGGGTTGTTCAACCTGATGCGCAACCTGGGTGGGGCTATCGGCATCGCCGCGTGTGCGACCATTCTCAATGACCGCACCAACCTGCATTTCACCCGGCTGGCGGAGCACCTCAACAGCACCAACGAGGCCCTCAACCAATGGTTGTCCCAGGTCGGCAACAACTTCGCCGCCCTCGGCCAGAGCGGTGACGCCGGGGTCACCGCCAGCCTGCATCAACTATGGTTGCTGACCTACCGCGAGGCCCAGACACAAACCTATGGCGACGCGTTTCTGATGATCGGGGTGTGCTTCGTCATCGCCACGGCGATGGTGCCCTTGATGCGCAAGGTGCAACCACCGGCCACGCCGAGTGCCGATGCGCATTGAGCCTGCGCACAGCTCCCGAAAAATCAGGCTTGAGGCGTTTTGCGGAAACCTACGGCCAAGCGGTTCCAGCTGTTAATCGTGCTGATCGCAACGGTCAGATCAACCATTTCCTTGGGCGTGAACTGGGCACTGACCGCTTCGTAGTCTTCGTCCGGGGCGTGGGTCAGGCTCAGTTGGGTCAGGGATTCAGTCCAGAGCAGCGCGGCACGTTCGCGCTCGCTGAAAAACGGCGCCTCGCGCCACGCAGTGACGGCGAACAGGCGACGCGATGTCTCGCCGCCCTTGATGGCATCGGCGGTGTGCATATCGATACAGAAGGCGCAGCCATTGATCTGCGAAGCGCGCAGCTTGACCAGTTCGATCAGGTTCTTCTCCAGTGGCAGCCTGGAAACGGCGGTTTCCAGGGCAATCATGGCTTTGAGGGCGTCAGGGCTAGCGGTGTAGAAGTCGATACGCGATTGCATGGCATGCTCCAGGGCAAGTGGGTGTGCCGCTACGTTAGTCCCGCGGCCGGTTTACACAAATAGCCAATCTTGCAGAAGTCGAGGAGGCCATTGGCGCAGGTGTGATGGGTTTCGCGGTTCACTTTTGGTGAGTTCACTGCCGTCATCGCGAGCAAGCTTGCTCCCACAGGGAAATGCGCTCAAATGTGGGAGCAAGCCGGCTCCGGGCGGCGATCCGACGATCCGCGCAGCGGCCATTCAAACCCGATTGCGCAACCACTGCAAAAAGCCCTTTTTCGCCACCGTCACCGGCAACTCCTGGGTCAGGGTTTTCGCTTTGAGCAGCCGGTAATCGAGCAAGGTCTGCATCGCATCGTTGATGTCGTGGCGGGCATCCAGGCACGGCTTGAGGTATGCCTTTTCGATGCGGTACAGGGCACAGAAGGTCTTGGCGGTGAACCGCGCAGGCACCGAACTGTCGGTCAGAATACCGGCCTCGCCGATCACCTCTCCGGGCCCCATGCGCCCGGACTCGAAAGGCACGCCATGCCGGGTCAGCGTCACCGTGACCACCCCGGACTCGATGATGAACAGGTGATCACTGACCTCTCCCGCCTCCAGGATCGTTTCCCCGGCGCGGAACGATTGCAAGGTCATGTTCTGGCTGAAGGTGTCTTTCTCTTCCTGGCGCAAGGTGGAGAAAATCGGCGAGCTGTCGAGCAGCGCCCGGGGCCGCGACAGGTTGCCTGGCGGATTGGGTTCCACGCTCGACAGCAGGTTGACGCCGGACGCCTGCAAGTGCCGGTAGGCCAGGTCGAACAGTTGATTGCGCACCGAACGCTTTTCGTCCATCGATGCGACAAAGCCGCTGATTTCATAGACCACGCCAGTGTTGCTGGCAGTTTTCAGGCCGACACTCGGCGACGGTTTCTCCAGCAGAAAGCGGCAGCCCTGCATGGCCCGTTCCAGGGCTTCGATCACCGTGTTCGGCCGCGCGTGGGGGCTCACTTCCAGCGAGACGGAAATGCCGAACATGTCGTTGGGCCGACTGAAATTGATGATCTTGGCCTTGGCGGCCAGGGAGTTGGGTATGACCGCCATGCACCCCTGGGAGGTCTGCAGGCGCGTGGCACGCCAGTCGATGTCAGTGACCCGGCCTTCCATGCCGTCGATGGAGATGTAGTCATCCAGTTGATAGGGTTTGGTGGTGTTCAGGACGATCCCGGAAAACACGTCGCTGAGGGTACTTTGCAAGGCCAGGCCGACGATGATCGCCAACGCACCGGACGTCGCCAGCACGCCCTTGACCGGCAGATCGAGTACATAGGCCAGGGCGGCAATGATCGCGATCAGGAAAATCACCGCACCGAGCAAATCCTGGAGCAAGCGTCCGGTGTGCCCGACCCGTTGCATCATCGCCGCGCCGATCAGCACCGTCAGCATCCGCGCGCCGAACAACCACCAGCCGATCTGCAAGCCGGTGGCCGCCAGGTGCAACGGTACGTTGTCGGCCCAGGGCGGCGGCTGCATCGGGTTCAGGCCTTCGTTGAACAGCAGAAGGCTGTATAGCGCGAAAATCGTGACCCGCAACAGAAGCTTCCAAGGGTTGCGGTTGTCACCGATCAAACGCCACAACCCGAGGTCAATCAGGATCAGCGCCATGGCGCAGATCAATGGGTGTTCGGTGAGGAAAGACAGCATCAAGCAACTCCAGCCAGGGCTAATAACGCGAAGATCGCACAGATTGGCCATAGTGTAGGAGCAATTGATTTGGCGGGATGAACACCCTCCCAAAAACACCACCCCCCCAATGTGGGAGCGAGCTTGCTCGCGATAGCGGTCAAACAGTCACTGATGTTCTGACTGTCAGGCCGCTATCGCGAGCAAGCTCGCTCCCACAGGGGGATGAGTGATTCTGAAGCTACTTGCTGTTGGCCAGAGTGCTGTAGCTGGTCATCAGGTTGCGGTAATCAGGAACGTGGTTGGAGCACAGCGTGGGGCACGTCCATGTCCTTGACGATCTGGAACAGTCCGCTCTGATGGTCGATCAACAACATGGCGGCATCGTTGGGATCGATAGTCGGTTTCTGGCCATTGAAATTGGCCGCGTTGACGGTACTCATGTGCGTTTCCTCTTTCTTTCAGGCAATAGCCATCCCTGGCCTCGGACCGGCCTACGCATCCTGTGTAGAACGGGTTGTTGAAGCGAAGCGGGTTAAGCGTGCATCCGGCCGAAGCGGCCGGACTGGAAGTCGGCAAAGGCCTGGTGGATTTGCTGCTCGGTGTTCATCACGAACGGCCCGTGACCGACGATCGGCTCGTCGATCGGTTCGCCGCTGAGCAACAGCACCACTGCGTCTTCGCTGGCCTGGAGGGTCATCTGGTCGCCCTTGCGATCGAACAGGGCCAGTTGCCCCTGGCGCACCGATTCCAGGCCGTTGACCTGAACCGTGCCACGCAAAACCACCAGTGCGGTGTTGCGCCCTTCATGCAGATCCAGGGTGAGCAACTTGCCGGCCTTCAAACGAATGTCCCACACGTCGACCGGGGTGAAGGTGCGCGCCGGGCCCTTTTGGCCATCGAACTCACCGGCGATCAGGCGCAGGCTGCCGGCGTTGTCCTTCAAGGCGATGCTCGGGATGTCGCCGTCGAGGATCGTCTGGTAGCCGGGGTCGGCCATCTTGTCTCTGGCCGGCAGGTTGACCCACAGTTGCACCATCTCCAGGGTGCCACCGCGCTTGGCGAAACCTTCGGAGTGAAACTCTTCATGCAGGATCCCCGAAGCAGCAGTCATCCATTGCACATCGCCGGGGCCGATCTTGCCGCCACTGCCGGTGGAGTCCCGGTGCTCCAGTTCGCCCTTGTAAACGATAGTCACGGTTTCGAAGCCACGATGAGGATGTTGACCAACGCCACGTCGCTCGGTGGTCGGGGTGAATTCAGCGGGGCCGGCGTGATCCAGCAACAGGAACGGGCTGATGTGTTTGCCCAGGTTGTCGTAGGAAAACAGCGTGCGAACCGGAAAACCGTCGCCAACCCAATGGGTCCGTGGACTGGTGTAGATACCGATGATGTTTTTCATGGTGTCTCCTGATGAGCTGAGTGAAGCCATGGATAAAGCTTAAAACCGTGACCTTTGTTGCACTAGACTGCAAAAATCAGCTTTAGCGTTCTATTTGGAGAACGATGGTGGAAGACCTCAACACCCTCTACTACTTCACCCAGGTGGTGGAGCATCACGGTTTCGCCGCAGCCGGCCGGGCGCTGGACATGCCCAAATCCAAGCTCAGCCGACGCATTGCCGAACTCGAAGAACGCCTCGGCGTGCGCCTGCTGCACCGCACCAGCCGGCATTGCTCGTTGACGGAAATCGGCCAGGCCTACTACCAGCGCTGCCTGGCCATGCGCGTGGAGGCGGAAAGCGCCGCCGAACTGATCGAGCGCAACCGCTCCGAGCCCCAGGGCCTGGTGCGTCTCAGTTGCCCGACGGCGCTGCTCAATTCCTGGGTCGGGCCGATGCTGACCCGCTACATGCTCAAGTACCCGTTGGTGGAGTTGTTCATCGAGAGCACCAACCGCCGGGTCGACCTGATTCACGAAGGCTTCGATATTGCCCTGCGGGTGCGCTTTCCGCCGCTGGAGAACACCGACATGGTGATGAAGGTGCTGGGCAACAGCACCCAGAGCGTGGTCGGCAGCCCGGCCTTTTTATCGCGCCTGTCGACACCGGCCTCCCCGGCCGACCTCAGCGGCTTGCCGAGCCTGCACTGGGGGGCGGCGCAGCGTGAATATCAGTGGGAACTGTTCGGTGCCGATGGCAGCACCGCGATGATCCGGCATGCACCGCGTATGGTCACCGATGACCTGTTGGCGTTGCGCCATGCGGCGGTCGCCGGGATCGGCATCGTGCACCTGCCCAGTGTGGTGGTGCGCGATGAAATCGCTGCCGGGCAACTGGTGGAACTGGTGCCGGGCTGGGCGCCGAAGAGTGGCGTGATTCATGCGATCTTCCCCTCACGTCGGGGCTTGCTGCCTTCGGTGCGCACGTTGATCGATTTTCTCGGGGAAGAATTCAGTCGTAGTGATATTGCCTGAAGGCAGCTGCAAGCTTTGAGCTAACCGCGTCGCCCTGGCGCTCGGCTACCGGCTGACCAGCCCCAAGGGTATCGCGCCGCACTGGGATTGAGCCTCAATCCTGCTCGATACTCTGCTCCAGGCGGGCCATGGCTTGCTGCAACTGGTCGACGGCATCGTCGATCAGTGCCGCGCGGCCGTCATTGCACGCCCGCTCCAGTCGTTCGCAACACTCGACCAGGCCAAGCGCTCGCACCATCAGCGCCCCGCCCTTGATCCGGTGTGCCAGCGTCTGCAGACCCGGACGGTCGCCATTGGTGTGCAAGGCCAGCAAATGCACACGGTCCTCGCGGTTGGTCAGCGCCAGATCGTGCATCAGTTGATCGATCAACTCACGATCCGAATCCGCATAGCGCTCCAGCCCGCTCAAATCGAACTCGGCAAAGCCTGGGTCGACGATCGCCGCTTGGGGTGCCCCGGAAAACCGCCGGGCCAGCCATCCCTGCAAGTCCACCAGGCGGATGGGTTTGAACAGGCAATCGTCCATCCCCGCCGCCTTGCACCGGTCCTTCTCCTCGGCCTGCGCATTGGCGGTAAAGCCCAGAATCAGCGTCGGCGACAGCCCCTGCACCCGCTCTTGCTCACGTATCGCGCCGGCCAGTTCGTAACCGCTGAGCTGCGGCATGTTGCAGTCGGTGATGAGCAGATCGAAACCGTGCCCGCGCCACTGTTCAAGCCCCTGCGCTCCATCCTCCGCGAGCACCACACTGTGGCCCAGATAGCTCAACTGCCGCGAGAGCAACAGGCGATTGGCCGGATAATCGTCGACCACCAGAATCGACAACGCCCGAGTCGTGAGCTGCGCCGGATCCCGGGACACCACCTCGGCGGGCAACGTTTGCAGCACGGGCAGCACCAGGCTGATGTCCACCCGCGTGCCACGCCCGGGCTGACTGTCGAGTTGCAACCGGCCACCCATCATTTCACACAGGGTACGACTGATCACCAGGCCCAGGCCGGAACCTTGCCGGGCAGTCTGCTGAGTGTTGCCCGCCTGTACGAACGGGCTGAACAGGCGTTGCTGGTCAAAAGCGCTGATACCGATGCCGCTGTCTTCGATCTGTACGCTGACGGCGAAATGCGCCGGGCCTTGAGGCAGCACCCGCAGTGTGAGGCTCACCTCGCCTTCCCGGGTGAACTTGATCGCATTGCTCAGCAGATTGGACAGCACCTGTTTGAAGCGCGTGGGATCGAGCATCACGTCACAGTCACTGCGCGCGTCGAGATCGACCCGCCACTGCAGATTCTTTTGCATCGCCAGCCCTTCGAAAACCCGGCAGACCGACGTCACCAGCGCGTGCAGATTGACCCGCTCCGGCGTCAGCGACAGATGCCCGGATTCGATCCGCGCGACGTCCAGGATGTCGCCGATCAAATCCAGCAACTGCTGCCCCGCGTTGGACGCCACCTCGATGGCGGCGCGGTCGGTCACCCCTTCATCGGCGCGTTTGAGCGCCAGTTCGAGCATGCCGATCAACGCGTTCATCGGCGTGCGGATTTCATGGCTCATGGTGGCCAGGAACGTGGTCTTGGCCCGGTTGGCGTCGTCCGCCGCGTCCTTGGCCTCCTGCAATTGCCCGAGCAATTGCTGACGCTGGCGAATCTGCCGCCGCTGCCAGACGATCCCGGCCAACGCGAGCAACAGCAAGACACCCGCCACGGTAAATGCCTGCACGATCGCTTGTCGGTGTCGCAGCCAGTAACTCTGCTCGACTATCGAGTCATAGCGCCAGGGTTGAGTCAGCTCGTCAATTTCTTCGGGGGGAATACTCAGTAATGCCTTGTCCAGAATCGAATGCAGCTCGGTGGCCTCGCGACTGGTTGCCAGGGTGCTTCGGGCCGGGTCGGTGCCCACGGTGCTGGTCACTTGCAGGCGATCGCGATACTGCCGGGAAATCAGGTAACGGGCGCTGATCAACGAGTTGATACCGCCATCGGCCTTGCCCTGGGCGACCATCTCCATGGCGTCCGTGGACAGCGGCGCATCCGCCAGCTGGATCAGCGGGTAATGCTGGCGAAGGTACTCGGCGGCAATGTTGCCCTGGGTCAGCGCCAGGGTTCTTCCCGCCATGTCATCCAGCGCCCTGAGGCCGTCCGTGTCCACGCGGGTCACCAGTACCGACGGGCTGCTCAGGAACGACCGGGTGAACAGCAGTTCATCTTCACGCTGGGAACTGAGGCCGATACCGGCCAGCACATCGATCTGCCCGCTCCGGATACCGGCCATCATCTCGGCCACCGACTTCATGCCCTGGATGTCAAATTGCAACCCGGTGCGCAAAGTGATTTTCGCCAGCACATCGACGCCGATACCGCGAAACTGGCCTTCGCTGTCGACAAATGAAATCGGCGGGATATTTTCGTTGATCGCGACCCTCACCCGCGGGTGGCGTTCGAGCCAATGCTGTTCGGCCACGCTCAATTGCAAAGACTGAGTGCCCGGGATAGACACCCCGTTGGCCCCCCAACGGCGCAGGATGTTCATTTGTTCATTGGTGGTGATGGCCGCCAGCGCCCTGTTGACGATGCGCAATAGCGCAACGTTGTCGCGGGCCATCGCAAAGGCAAAACGCCCGGACTCCATGGGCGAGAAGTCCGTCAGGTGCACGTTGTTCAGGTAATTCCTGCTGATCAGATAATGGGCATTGATCGCATCGCCCAGGTAGACATCGGCCTGGCCAAACGCCACGGCGCCCATCGCCGCCAGTGTCGAGGGAAACAACTGGACCTGCGCTTTGGAATAGAACTGTTGCACGCTGTATTCGGGCAAGTAGTGATACAGCATCACCAGTCGCTTGCCGGCCAGTGTAGGGTCGAGCACCGGAGGGAAATCGGTGCGCGTGACCAGCACCGGTTGATCCACTGCGTAGGCGCTGGACATCTGTAGCTGCGGATCTTCGGCTTCGAATCGGTTGGCCGTTCCCAGCAGATCGGCCCGCCCATCCTTGATGGCCTGCACCGCGTCGGCCCGCGACGGATAACGCTGAACCTCGATGACGACGTTCAACAATTGTTCGAGCAACCCGGCGTAATCGGCTGTTACGCCCTCGAACACCTTGCCTGCCGTGTTGAACTCGAAGGGGGGATAGTCGGGAGCCGAGACCGCCAGCACCAATCGGCCCTTTTGCTGCAACCAGCGCAACTCGGCTTCCGACCACCTGACGCTCAGGCCTTCGGCACTCGAGCGTCCCAACAGGGACAACGATTGTTGTGCACAGACCGTCGATGCCCAGAGAAGAAGGCCAATCAGCACCCCGCCTGCCAGTCGTCGGAGAGCGTTCATTCAGATCAAATGATTGCGCAGGGCGAAATCCCTCAAGTGCACCGACGAGCTTACGTTGAGCTTGAGGGTGAGACGGGTCTTGTAGGTACTGACGGTCTTGTAGCTCAGGTGCATGATCTCGGCGATTTCCAGGTTTTTCGAACCCCGGGCCAGGTACTGCAGAATGGTCAACTCACGGTTGGAGAGCTTGTCGATCAACTGCTTTTCACTGCGTTGCAAATCCCCCATCGACACGGAACTCGAAGGGATCTGGGCAAAATAGGTATAGCCGGCCATCACGCAATTGACCGCCGCCTTCAAGTCATCCAGGTCCTTGCTCTTGGAGACATAGGCAACCGCCCCCGCCCGCATGCAGCGGTCCTGATAGAACTGGGCCTCCAGCGAGGTGAACACCACCACGCGACACCGCGTGTTTTCGGCCTTGATACGGTCCATCACCTCAAGCCCCGCCACACCCGGGAGGCCCAGATCAAGCAGCACGACATCCGGTTGATGCCCGCGGATCAATGCCAGGACCTCATCGCCACGGGAGGCCTCGTAGATACTCCCGAATCCTTCACCCTTGAGTACGAGTTTGATCATGGAGCGAACCACCGGATGATCTTCCACAATCAGTGCTGACTTCATGGCAACTCCCGTGCAAAACGACTCGATCGGGCAAAAAATGCCCTCCAGGCACCGCAGTGATTGGGTACAACGCTGCGCATAGACTTTTGCATGGAGGGCTGGAAAGTACTACCTGACAGAAATGACAGTTCCGACGAACGGTAGTCGATGATCGACAGCACTCATCAACTGCGTAATGGACGCCAGGTCCGGCAGAGCGGCCTGGCTGACCCGGACTTTGCCCGCCACCGGCGCCACCCGAAAATAGCCGAGCTGGTTGAACAGTCGCTCGATCCGCAGGCGGTTGAAGTGCTGCGCATCGGCGATCAGGATGCGCAAGGATTTGTTCGGCAAGGTGACCTCCAAAAGGATGTCGGTTTCAAGAGGTCGCAAAGCCTACGGAAGACCCTCCTGGGTTTATGTAGGAATATTCCTAAATAAATGCCGGTTAATCTGATTCTTGCCCGGGAAACCTTGGCCGTTACTCCGTGGTACTCGGACTCCAGAACGCCTGCACCACCAGGCTCGACGTCGAAATCCGTGCCACCAGCGCATCCAGTTCATCACCATCGACCGAGGTGGTCGCCAGGGTGGCTTCGATTTCGACTTCATCCGTGCCGAAGGCATGCACATCGACATCGCTGGCCGGATAGTTGCTGCGTTCCAGCTCGGCTTCGAGCAAGGCCAGCACGGTTTTCTGCTGCCTACGCCGGGCAATGACATAGACGATGTTGGTGACCTCTGCCGAAATCACATCCAGCGGCTGACGGTTGATGTTGTTGACGATCGGCCGCAGCAAGGTGTTGGCTGCGAGCACGAACAAGGTGCCAAGCAAGGCTTCGGCCAGCAGGTCGGCACCAGCACAGGCACCGACTGCGGCCGAGGTCCAGAGCGTGGCGGCGGTGTTGAGGCCGCGCACATTGCCCTCTTCGCGCATGATCACCCCGGCGCCGAGAAAGCCGATACCGGAGACCACGTACGCCACGACCCGCACGGCGCCTTCGGCCCCGCCGAGCCGGTTGGCCATGTCGACGAAAATCGCCGCGCCCACCGCCACCAGTACGTTGGTGCGCAGGCCGGCGGTGCGTTGCCGGTACTGACGCTCGAAACCGATCAGGCCTCCGAGGATGAAGGCCGCGCTGAGGCTGACCAGGGTGTCGAGCAGGGAGGTCAGGTTGAGGTTGTTAAGTGCTTGCATGATGAATCCTTTGAAAAACACACGATCCCCTGTAGGAGCGAGCTTGCTCGCGATGACGGCGGCACATTCGACATCTATGGGGCTGACCCACCGCTATCGCGAGCAAGCTCGCTCCCACAGGGGTTGCGTTGATTGGCCAGCCTCGCGGTTTTATTGCCAGCCAAACCGGCGAATGTAGAACCCCTTCACCGCCTGGGTCAGCGCCATGTACGCCAGCAGGATCACCGGCAGGAACACGAAGTACAGCGACGGCAATGCCTGCAATTTGAAGTAATGCGCCAGCGGTCCCATCGGCAGGAAAATCCCCACGGCCATGATCAGTCCGGTCATCACCAGCAACGGCATGGCCGCGCGGCTTTGCAGGAACGGGATCTTCGGCGTGCGGATCATGTGCACGATCAGGGTCTGGGTCAGCAACCCGACCACGAACCAGCCGGACTGGAACAGGGTCTGGTGATCCGGGGTGTTGGCATCGAACACGTACCACATCAAGGCGAACGTGCTGATGTCGAAGATCGAACTGATCGGCCCGAAAAACAGCATGAAGCGCCCGACATCCGCCGGTTGCCAGCGCTGTGGTTGCTTGAGCATTTCGTCATCGACGTTATCGAACGGGATGGCGATCTGCGAAATGTCATAGAGCAGGTTCTGCACCAGCAGGTGCATCGGCAGCATCGGCAGAAACGGGATGAACGCACTGGCCACCAGCACCGAGAACACGTTGCCGAAGTTCGAGCTGGCGGTCATCTTGATGTACTTGAGCATGTTGGCGAAGGTCCGGCGCCCTTCCAGCACGCCCTCCTCCAGCACCATCAGGCTCTTTTCCAGCAGGATGATGTCGGCCGCTTCCTTGGCGATGTCCACGGCGCTGTCCACGGAAATACCGATGTCGGCGGTGCGCAGGGCCGGGGCGTCGTTGATGCCGTCGCCCATGAAACCGACCACATGGCCGTTGCCCTTGAGCAGACGGACAATGCGCTCCTTGTGCGACGGGGTCAGCCTGGCGAAGACGTTGGTGGTCTCCACGGCTTTCGCCAGTTCGGCGTCGCTCATGCGTTCGATGTCGTTGCCCATCAGCAGGCCTTGCTGCTCCAGGCCGACTTCGCGGCAGATCTTCGCCGTCACCAGTTCGTTGTCGCCGGTCAGCACTTTCACCGCCACGCCGTGGGCGGCCAGCGCCTTGATGGCCGGGGCAGTGCTTTCCTTCGGTGGGTCGAGGAACGCCACGTAGCCGATCAGCGTCAGTGCCTGTTCATCGGCCAGGCTGTAGGTGTCGCGCCCTTCGGTCATCGACCGCGCAGCAACCGCCACCACACGCAGGCCCTCGGCATTGAACGTAGCCGTGACCTGACGGATGCGCGCCAGCAGTTCTTCGCTCAAGGCTTCATCGAGCTCGCCGTGACGCACCCGCGAGCAGACCGCCAGCACTTCTTCCACCGCGCCCTTGCAGATCAGCAGGTGCGGTTGATCGCGCTCGGCGACCACCACCGACATGCGCCGGCGGGTGAAGTCGAACGGGATCTCGTCGACCTTGCGAAACGCCGTGCCGACTTTCAATTCGCGATGGATTTCGACGTGTTCGAGCACCGCCACATCCAGCAGGTTTTTCAGGCCGGTCTGGTAGTAGCTGTTGAGGTAGGCCATTTCCAGCACGTCATCGGAATCGTTGCCCCAGACATCGACGTTGCGCGCCAGGAAGATCTTGTCCTGGGTCAGGGTGCCGGTCTTGTCGGTGCACAACACGTCCATGGCGCCGAAGTTCTGGATGGCGTCGAGGCGTTTGACGATGACTTTCTTGCGCGAGAGGAACACCGCGCCCTTGGCCAGGGTCGAGGTGACGATCATCGGCAGCATTTCCGGGGTCAGGCCCACGGCAATCGACAGCGCGAACAGCAGCGCTTCGGTCCAGTCGCCCTTGGTGAAACCGTTGATGAACAACACCAGTGGCGCCATCACGAACATGAAGCGGATCAGCAGCCAGCTGACTTTGTTGACCCCGGTCTGGAACGAAGTTGGTGACCGGTCGGTTGCGCCGACGCGCTGGGCCAGGACGCCGAAATAGGTGCTGTTGCCGGTGGTGAGGATCACCGCCATGGCCGTGCCAGACACCACGTTGGTGCCCATGAACAGGATGTTGTCCAGGTCCAGCGGATTGCGCGTGTCGCGGTCCTGCTGGCGGGGAAATTTTTCCACCGGCATCGATTCACCGGTCATCGCTGCCTGGCTGACGAACAGGTCCTTGGCGTTGAGCACCCGGCAATCGGCGGGAATCATGTCACCGGCCGACAGCACGATCAGGTCGCCCGGCACCAATTGCCTGATCGACAATTCGATGCGCTGCGCGCCGCGGTCCTCAAGGTCCCGGCGCATCACAGTGGCGGTGTTGCTGACCATGGCCTTGAGGGCGTCGGCGGCCTGGTTGGATTTGGTTTCCTGCCAGAAGCGCAGCAAGGTCGAGAGCACCACCATGGAGAAAATCACGATGGCGGCTTTCATGTCTTCGGTCAGCCAGGAGATGACCGCCAGCAACGTCAGCAGCAGGTTGAACGGATTCTTGTAGCAGTGCCACAGGTGCGTCCACCAGGGCAGCGGCTGTTCGTGCTCGACTTCGTTGAGGCCGTATTGCTCGCGCAGGGCATCGGCCTCGAGTTCGCTCAAGCCGTCGGTGTGACTGCCCAGGGTGTTGAGCAATTGACCCGTGTCGCTGCCGGCAGCGGCCACCAGGGTTTGTGCCAGGGTGGGAGGGACCTCACGGCTGACCGTGGTGTCGGTGAAGGTTTCCAGCAACGCCAGGCGACGG
Organism: Pseudomonas sp. A-B-19; assembly: GCF_019947515.1. NCBI lineage: Bacteria > Pseudomonadati > Pseudomonadota > Gammaproteobacteria > Pseudomonadales > Pseudomonadaceae > Pseudomonas > Pseudomonas sp. A-B-19. Next base: position 47,179 of record NZ_JAGYGN010000016.1, on the reverse strand, counting down.
AAGTGCCGGGCGATGTGGCGGTTACGCAGGAAACCTGCGAAGAATTCCTTGAGGGTAAGTTTCATGGCTGGTGCCCCTTTGGTCAGCCGGGAAACCGTCGAGCAGGCAGGTCCACGCCGCTGCCGCCGGAACAACCGGCAAAGCAAGGCCTGGCGCGCCGGTCACGAATGACAGGCGTGTCGATAGAGCGGCGGCCACGACAAAAAGTCGCAACCACGCACTGTTCAGCGTCGATGAGAGGGACGTCGGGACACGGCCGGGACTGGCCATGATCGGGATGCCGCTGCTCGCTTGTTGGCGAGACAACGGCACAGGAGACTGCGCGTTATCTTGCCGAGAAAATGCCGGTTACCGAGACCGGCCGACAACTGTCACTCGAACAAGTACCCACTGTGGGTCTCCGTTATGGATGAAAACGCGCGAAGCTTACGCCCCGATGTTTGGCGAGTAAACCCGATACAAAAGCTTGCCGGGGTAAATCGTGGGGCTCTTCAGGAAGGGTTCAGGAATCAATAGTTGTGGTGTTCTTTCCGGCCCCATCGCGAGCAAGCTCGCTCCCACATGGGTTCTGTGAACACCGGTCCATTGTGGGCGCGAGCCTGCTCGCGATGGCGGTCTTGTGGTCGCCGCTGGACTCAACTGGCTACAGCGGCCCGGTTCCGTTTTCTGCTTGCGACGTATGGCTGTGTGCGGCCGCCCTGAGTTGCCCGGTATCGACGCGGACAAAAGTGGAGTCGCCGACAGCGGTCAGGACATCCCCGGCGAAGACCTCGCAAATGACCCGGCTTTTGCGCCCGACATCGCCCTCGACTTTGGCACGCAGTGTCAGGGGGACACCCATCGGGGTGGGCTTGATGAACTTGATGCCCAGATTACCGGTGACGCAGGTGATGTGGGGCAAGCTGCCCGCTTCGCGCTGCTCTGCCCGGTAGTGATAAGCCATCACCGCCCAGTTGGAATGACAATCCACCAGCATCGCGATCAAACCGCCGTAAACCAGACCCGGCCAGCCGCAGTACTTGTCATCCGGCAAATGCTCGGCCATGACATGCACCCCGTCTTCATGCCAGAAGCTCTTGATGTGCAACCCGTGGGGGTTCTGGCTGCCGCAGCCATAACAAACGCCTTCTGGCGCGGCGATGTCTTGAAGCGAGGTGTCCTGCGTGGTCATAGTGTGTTCATCCTTGATACTGCGGCGAATCGTCGTGAGAAAACATGACTGCTCCTGTAGCCGAGATGCTCTGGTGCTCGCATTGCCAAACCTCGACCGTCAAGAGAGGTGACAGGGTTCGTAGAAGGAGGAGATGCTTTCACCTTTCCCAGCGGGAGCGAGCGGCGGGCAGCATCGGGCCGATGCCGATAATACATAGGCGATACGGTCTGCGGAAGATGTGCCCGGCAGCGCTCTCATTATTCCCGAAGGTATGAGAATTGCTGTGCCAGAAATGACGCAATACCCTGAGAGTCAGGGGTATTCCTGCCGAGCATGCAACACGCTCAATATTTCGATTCGATCCGTCACTCGGTAAACCACCAGGTAGTTGGGATGCACGACAATCTCCCGAGTGCCGGGTACTCGACCGAATCGATAAAGGTAGGGATGTTCGGGAAGGGCCGATGTAGCAGCCTCAATGGCTTGAAATAGCTCGCTGGCCGCTATGAAGTTTCGGTCGCCAATGTCATTCAGGATTTGCCAGAGTCCGGCCCGTGCTTCGGGCCGCCACTCAACCAGCATCGTGCTTGTTGCGCTTTGATTCGATGAGGGCTCGCATATCAGCCATCACCTGATCGTGCGGGACATTCTGGCGCGGGTCGTCAATCGAAGCTTGCACCTTGGCGCGGAACCAATGGTCATGGCTGGCGGCCTGCTCTTTGGTCTCAAACTCTGAAACGATGGGGGAAAGTTCGGCGCTCATAATGGCCTCCGGGGTCAATGGGTAGCAGTTTAATCGGTATCGGGGATGCTGTCGTCGATCGCAAGATGAAGTGTCATTTGCCAAACCGACCAATGCGTAACGTCAAATCGTAAGGGCTGTACTTCCGAGGGCCAACCGCAAACTTTCGTAGGACTCTTCCTGCCGCCCCCGAGGAATTCAACGCTCTTTGACAAGGCATGACAGCAGGTTAAAAACCACTCGATAGCGCCTGTTTAAACGGCCTACAGGTTACTTCGTGAAAGCCACAACGCCTTGCGCCGTTGCCTACAGGTACGCCAGAATCCGCCGGCTTGTGCGCCTTGGGGGTCGTCGGTAACTTGATTCGGGTCACTGATTGTCAGTGATCGGGTTTAGTAGCCCGTGGTTCTATCAGCTAGGTGTAAAAGCTCTATCAGTCAGGCTTGCCTGAATTTGATGGTGGCTGTACGCAGGGCGCTTCGGCGCGCCGGTAAATGCTGATCTCCCCGGTCTACTAACCTGCGTCCAGCCGCCACCCTTCTTTTAGTAGAGAACAATGAGCGGCTCCATTCAGGAGTAATCAGCATATGTTCAAAGTAACACCCAATCCGCCAGACACCGACCCGGCCTCGCCGTACGAAAGCCACGACTCAAAACAATTCCACGAAGCCGCCGAACGTGCGCTCAATCACGACCTCAACCCGGGCGCCAACATCATGGCCACCCCGCGCACACCCGGCACCATGTTCATCGTCAATCCCGAACTCAGTACCGAAACCCTGCTGGTGCATGCGTGCGAATCGCTGGCTTCGGCCAATGTCATGGCCAACGATCTGGTGGATCATCTGCAGGGGACAAGTCGCCATGCACTGTTGGGGATTGCACAGGTGATCATGCTCGGGGAACTGGCGGTGAATCGGGCGCTGGATCGGCTTGATCCGCCTTAGTTATCTGAGCCAGTGCAAGACAACCTGTGTGGCGAGCTTGCTCGCGATGGGGCCCTCACAGACAACTCACACCCCCCGCCAAATGAACTCTCGGCTACCCCGACCAGTCAGCTGAATAGGCCCTCAGGTTCCCGGAGTTTCGCGACAATGGCTGATCACCCCGAACGCCAAAGCCCCATCGACGCCCACGGCATCATCGGCGACATGCGCAGTGCGGCGCTGGTCAACGACAAGGGCAGTGTGGATTTTTTCTGCTGGCCGGAATTCGACAGTCCGTCGATCTTCTGCGCGCTGCTGGACACCCCCGAGGCGGGGGTTTTCCAGTTGTCGCCGGACTTGCCCGATGCCCGCCGCGAACAGATTTACCTGCCCGACACCAATGTGCTGCTCAGCCGCTGGCTCAGCGATCGCGCCGTGGTCGAAGTCACCGATCTGCTGCCCGTCGGCGACACCGACGATGACCTGCCGCTGCTGATGCGGCGGATCCGCGTGGTCAGCGGCAGCGCCACTTTCCACATGCGTTGCGCTGTGCGCCATGACTACGCCCGTGCCACGACCCACGCACGCATGGACAAGCGGGACGTGATCTTCGAGGCCGCCGGTCAACCGTCGTTGCGGCTGTCTTCGGATCAGGCCTTACGGATCGACGCCAATGCGGCGCTCGCCGAATTCACCCTCGAACAAGACCAGACAGGCCAGTTCCTGCTCGGCGCCGTCAACGATGCCCGCTTCAAGGAAGGCGCTGGCGAACTGTGCCTGCAACGCACCCTCAAGTTCTGGCGCGACTGGATCGGCCAGTCCAACTACCGCGGCCGCTGGCGCGAGATGGTCAACCGCTCGGCTCTGGCAATGAAGCTGCTGACCTCGCGCAAACACGGCGCGATTCTCGCCGCCGCGACGTTCGGCCTGCCGGAAAGCCCCGGTGGCAAACGCAACTGGGACTACCGTTTCACCTGGATCCGCGACGCCTCATTCACCGTTTACGCGTTCATGCGCCTGGGCTTCGTCGAAGAGGCCAACGCCTACATGCGCTGGTTGCGCGGGCGGGTCAGCGACTGTCAGGGCAGGCCGACGAAGCTCAACATTCTCTACGCCATCGACGGTCGCCAGGAGTTGCCGGAGGTCGAGTTGCCGCACCTGTCCGGCCATGCTGGCGCACAACCGGTGCGCATCGGCAATCAGGCCTGTGAACAGGTTCAGCTCGATATCTTTGGCGAACTGATGGATGCGATTTATCTGGTCAACAAATACGGCGAAGCCATTTCCCATGAAAGCTGGAAACACACGGTGGAAGTGGTGGATCAAGTCTGCGAAACCTGGGAACAAAAGGATGTCGGCATCTGGGAAATGCGCGGCGGGCAATACCATTTCCTGCATTCACGGCTGATGTGCTGGGTCGCCCTGGACCGCGCCATCCGCCTCGCCTCAAAACGTTCGCTGCCGGCACCGTTCGCGCGTTGGGACCAGACCCGTCAGGCGATCTACGCCGACATCTGGGAGAACTTCTGGAATGAAGAGCGCGGGCATTTCGTCCAGCACATCGGCGGCACCGGCCTGGATGGCTCGATGCTGCTGATGCCACTGGTACGCTTTGTCAGCGCCCGCGATCCGCGCTGGCTGGCGACCCTGCAAGCCATCGAAAGGAGCCTGGTGCGTGACGGCATGGTCTACCGCTACCGCAACGACGACACTCAGATCGACGGCCTGCCCGGCAGCGAAGGCGCCTTCGCCGCCTGCTCGTTCTGGTACGTCGAATGCCTGACCCGCGCCGGCCAATTGGACAAGGCCCATCTGGAGTTCGAACAACTGCTCAGGTACGCCAACCCGCTGGGGTTGTATGCCGAAGAGTTCGACAGCCATGGGCGGCATATGGGCAACACACCGCAGGCACTGACGCATCTGGCGTTGATCAGTGCGGCGTGCTTTCTGGACCGGAGGTTGAGCGGGGAGAAAAACGTCTGGCAGCCGTGAGTACAGGTAAACAATGTTCGAGCTCAGGCAGAAGGTGGCTCAAGACAGTACTGGATCTGCGCTGGCACTGACCGAAAACCGCTCCCGATAAGCCTGTGGTGTCACGCCCATGGCCCGCAGGAAACTGCGGCGCAGGGTTTCTTCGCTGCCGAAGCCGCATTGCACCGCCACCCGTTTGATCGGCACACCGGTGTCGCTGAGCAAACGCCGTGCGGTTTCGACACGGATCAGTTCGATGGCCCGGGCCGGGGTCTGGCCGGTGTCGGCGCGGTAGTGGCGCACGAAGCTGCGTTCGCTCATGCCGGCCTGCAAGGCCAGGGTCGGGATGCCCAGGTCCTTGGTCAGGTTTTCACTGATCCAGGCGTGAAGTTCGTCGAAACGGTTGCCTTCCTGTTGCAGGGACAGGGTTACGCTGAATTGCGACTGGCCACCCGGACGCTTGAGAAACACCACCAGTTGCCGGGCGACCTCCAGGGCCATGTTGCGCCCCAGGTCCTGTTCGACCATGGCCAAGGCCAGGTCGATACCGGCAGTCACGCCTGCCGAGGTCCAGACCGGACCGTCGTTGATGAAGATCGGATTGGGCTCGACCTGCAAGCGCGGGTGCTGCTGCGCCAGTTGCTCGCAACGGGTCCAGTGGGTGACCACGCGCCGGCCGTCGAGCCAGCCGCTGGCCGCCAGCAGAAACGCACCGGTGCACACCGATGAAACCCGTCGGCAGCCATGGGCATGATCGCGAACCCAGGCGACCAACGACGCATCTTGCGCCGCAGGGTAAACACCCCAGCCACCGGCGATGATCAGCGTATCGCTGCCCCCATCCGGCAATGGTTCAGCCAACAGCGCCAACCCCGCCGACGACATCACCGCCCCGCCGCCGCTGGCAATCACCGTCGGCGCGTAGGGTCGCGGCAGGCCTTGCTGACGGGCAATGTCGTTGGCCGAAGCGAATACCTGCAGCGGCCCGGTGACGTCGAGCAATTGCACGTTGGCGAAAGCGAGCACATGGATGGTTTTCGACATTTGGCGTAATTCGTGGGGATATTGGCGTATGCGCCAAAGCCTACGAGCCTACAGTCAAGCCGTCCACCCACTTCACGAGAAATTCACCATGACGTTGCAGATCGGTTTTCTGTTGTTTCCACAGGTTCAGCAGCTGGACCTGACCGGCCCTTATGACGTGCTGGCCTCGCTGCCGGATGTGAAAGTGCATCTGGTCTGGAAAGACCTGATGCCGGTCACCGCCAGCACCGGCCTGCTGTTGAAACCGACCACCACCTTCGATGATTGCCCGGCGCTGGACGTGATCTGCGTGCCGGGTGGTAGTGGCGTCGGGCCGTTGATGGAAGATGACCAGACCCTGGACTTTCTCAAGGCACAGGCCGCCAACGCCCGCTACATCACGTCGGTGTGCACCGGCGCGCTGGTGCTGGGCGCGGCGGGATTGCTCAAGGGCAAACGCGCCACCACTCACTGGGCATATCACGAACTGCTCAAGCCGCTGGGTGCAATCGCGGTGAAAGACCGGGTGGTTCGCGACGGCAATCTGTTGACCGGTGGCGGCATCACCGCCGGTATCGACTTCGCCCTGACCCTGGCCGCCGAGCTGTTCGACCAGGCCACCGCCGAACTGGTGCAGCTGCAACTGGAATACGCCCCGGCCCCTCCGTTTAGCGCGGGCAGCCCGGAGACGGCCCCGGCCAGTGTGCTGGAGGAGGCTCGCCAGCGGGCTGCCGGCTCATTGAAGCTGCGGGCGCAGATCACCGAACGCGCGGCGGCGAAACTCGACCGACAGTGAAAAAATGGCGGCGGGAACCCGGTTCCTGCCACCGCGACTTTTCATGGACGCAAAAAAACCCGCCGAAGCGGGTTTTTCCAAGACCATGACGACTCCTTGTCGTAGCATTCCTTGCAGATGGTCGATCATCCGTGATCCTGAGCACATCCTGTGCTTCAGTGGGTGAGGCCAGAATACGCATCGGATCCAATTTGTAACAGGCGTTTTCGCTACTACCGCGTGTAAGACATTCGCTATAAATCACCTTCCGAAAACCCTTAGACGCCTCAGGTTCGGAGCCGACATCAGCCACTCTGTTGTTCGTGGGACTTGGCATTGTCGGTCAAAAACTGCTCGATATTGTTCATTTGCTCTTCCCAGCCACGACTGTCCATGCGGAAGGCCTTTTCGCGACGACCCTGGGGAATGTGATCGAAACCGGACTCGGAGACCTTGAGCAACGTGCCGTTGTCCATGTCTTCGAGCTCGAATTTCACCAGTGTGGTGGGCTCCTGGGAGTAATCGACTTCCGGGTTCACGGCATAGGGGTGCCAGCGAAACGAAAACAGCCGTTCCGGCTCGACTCGCTCCACCAGTACATTCCAGCGCAAATGCTCATAACCTGGATAGGTAACCTGCCCCTGGGTCCACTCGCCTGCCACAAAGCGCTTGCCCTGCAGTGCCACGCCAAACCACTGTCCGAACATTTCGGCATTGGCCAGCACGCGCCAGACCTGTGAACGCTTGGCCTTGAGCAGGATTTTCCTTTCGATGCGATCAGATGCTGGGTTCATAAGTCACCTCCTGTACTTGAACAGTAGTCAGTAAGACCACACGATCAACCCTAAAGTTGTACCAATCGGGATGTGCAATCAACCATGCCCGAGACATTCGATTGCATTTGTGCGGATAGTTCTGGGGCAATCACGACGTCAGAGGGTCGAAACTGCTAACGTTCTGCCTCGAAACAGCATCGAAAAGGATAGCGACATGAAAAAATTGCGCGGCAGTTGCCTGTGCAAGGCCATCGAATACCAACTCGACAGCCTCGACATGCCCATCAGCCACTGCCATTGCCAAACCTGTCGCAAGGCACACGCAGCCGCTTTTGCATCGACCGCCGGGGTCATGCGCGAGCATTTTCGCTGGACCAAAGGCCAGGATCGCCTGAGCCGCTATGAATCGTCGCCGGGCAAGTTTCGGTATTTCTGTTCGGCCTGCGGTTCACACCTGATAGCCGAACGGCTGGCCCAGCCACACGTGATTGTGCGTGTGGCGACACTGGATACCAATCCGCAGATGACTCCCCAGGCGCATATCTGGACGGCCCATGACGTGCCATGGCTGGAATACGATTCGGTGGAAAAACACGCTCAATGGCAAGCGTAACGGGCTGAATGCTCCTCGGCGCTACAATGCACCTCTCTTTCGGTTACAACGAGCACTCCAGCATGAACCCACGCTTACTCTTGGCGCTGACGCCCCTGCTGTTCACCCCCATGGCTGTCGCCGTGGACTGCGACAACCCCAGCGACCAGTCGACGATGAATCAGTGCGCGGCGCAGCAGAACGCGGCCGCCGACAAGGAATTGAATGCGCTTTACCAGCAGATCACTTCGCGACTCAAGAGCAACCCGGACAGCAAGAAGCAGTTGGTGGGTGCGCAGCGGGCGTGGGTGGCGTTTCGCGATGCCGAGTGCAGGTTCTCGGCGTCCGGGGTGGAAGGCGGGAGCGTGTATCCGCTGATCTACAGCAATTGCATGACTGAATTGACCAAGGCGCGGATGGAGATGTTCAAGACTTACCTGAAGTGCCAGGAGGGGGATCTGGGATGTCCGGTGCCGGGGGTTTGATTTTGTGCTGTTCTTGAGGGCCTCTTCGCGGGCAAGCCCGCTCCTACAGTGGATTTGTGGTATTCACGAAAACCTGTAGGAGCCGGCTTGCCGGCGAAGGCGTCAGGTCAGGCGCAGCAATTACCGGACAAAAATCTGCGCCGTGGTTATCGCCATGTCCCCGCCCGGCAACTTGATGCTGCCCGTCTGTTTCAGGCTGTCAGCATCGAAGACCGCCACGTCGTTGAAGGTTCCCGCCAGGTAAATCTTGCTGCCGTCCTTGTTAAAGGAAATGCAGTAGTAGGAGTGATCGAGCGTGGCGGACTGGAGCATTTTCTTCTGCTTGATGTCGTATTTGGCCAGGCGGTTGAGCACGCCAAACATCAGGTTCGGGTCCTTGGGCGAGCGCATGCCGCTGAAGTAGATCTCCGTCAATGGGCCGAAATCGGTGGTTTCGGTCTTGCCGGTTTTCAGGTCGACGCTGAACAGGCCGTACAGGTATTCGGCGGTGGCCGGGTCCTGTTTCTTGTCCTTGAACTTCGCCGCGGTGTACAGCAGCGAGAAGTCATGCCGGTACGTCTGCTGGTTCCACACGTAGAGCACATCCGGCGCGCTGTAGTTCGGGCGTTTCCAGTGACGACTGGGGATCAGCACGTCGAACTTGCCGGTTTGCACATTGACCTTGTAGACGTCCGCCCCGGCCACGTACAGCGTGCCATCGTCACCGCTCTGCATGATGGTCAGCTGGCGCGGCGCAGGGAAACTGCGCACAGGTCTGGCGTCCATGCCGGCGTCGGTCTTGTACACGTCGAGTCGTGGCTGCTGCACTTCGTAGCGGTCGTTCATCATCAGCGTCGGGTTGGCGACGGTGTACAGCTCCTTGCCGTCGTGGCTGAGGGTGAAGGCGAACATCGAGCGTGCTTTCTCCCCCGGCTTCTGGGTGATGCTGGCATGGAATACCTGTTTGCAGTTGTCCAGTTCGACGCCGTAGACATCGGCATAGTGATTGTTCAGCACGTAGGCGGTCTTGCGGTCCGGCGACAGCTGCACAGTGCCGGGGCCGAAGGCATCGGGCATCTTGCAGGTCTTGAACAGGGTGTCGGTGGCCAGGTCGATCACGTGCAGGTTGTTCGGGTAGTTGGTGGTCACCATGTATTCGTGACCCACTTGCAGCGCGGTGTTTTCATCGGCCAGAACACTGACCGAACAGCTGCTCAGGACGGCGAACGCGGCCAGGCCGCAGGCTTTGATGTTGTGCATGCTGGAATCCTTCTTCTGTGATCACTTGTCTTTGGGGAAGACAGTGCCGAGGTTGCGCCAGTTGTCGTTGGACGCCTGGGCATCCTTGTTCCAGTCCGGGTAGGTGCTCATCATGTCGGGCACCTGGGCCGGCCACCAGCAAGGGTCGGAGCAACCGTAGAGGTCGGCCTCCATCGGCTGGCACAGCGACGACACACCGCCAAACGCATCGATTTCCCAGCCCGGGTCGGTGGTCGAGGCACAGCCCGCCACGGAACTCATGGCCACCACTTCTTCAATGCGGTTTTCATCCGCAGCCTGATCCAGCTTCAACGCTTTGTTATTGATTGCCTTGAGATGTTTCATATCAGTGAGCCTTGCGCGGAGTGATGTAGCTGCTGATGAACGCAGGGTTATTGGCCATGATCCGGGTGTAGACCTCGATGCCGAAGTCGACCCAGTCACGCATCAGTTCGCAGTAGTGATAGGTCGGGTGCGTCGGGTCGCCGTAACGGGCGTAGCTCTCGTGGTAGCAGCCGCCGGAACACAGGTTGCGGATCTGGCAGTCTTCGCAGCCGGTGTTGGTGCGGTCCAGGCGCTGGGACAGGAAGTCGTTCAACTCCACCTGTTTCACGCCGCTGTGGACGTTACCGAAGGTCGGCAGGCTCGAACCGGTAAAGCGGTGGCACAGGTTCAGCTCGCCCTTGTGATCGACCGCCAGCATCTTCAGGCCCGCGCCGCATGGCAGGGCCTTTTTGTGGCCTTCGTGGATGTCGGTGATGAGCTGGTGCAGGTTGGAGAAACCGATGTTGCGGTGCTCCAGCGCCGCTTCCAGGTAACGACGACCGAGCTTCTTCATGTTGGCGAAGACTTCGATCAGCTCGTCACTGGTGAGGTTGAAGCTGCTGATGTCGCCGGAGGTCACCGGGGCGAAACCGACTTCAGCGAAACCCAGTTCGTTGAACAGGTGATCCCAGATGGTTTCGACATCGGTCACGCCGGTGGTCAGGGTCACCCGCGCCCCCACCGGACGGCTGTTGTAGCGCGACAGCAACATCTCGGCCTTGCGCCGCACCACGTCGTAGGTGCCCTGCCCGCCCACGGTGATGCGGTTGCGGTCGTGCACGGTTTTCGGCCCGTCGATGCTCACTGACAAACCAAAGCGGTGGGCGTTGAGGTAGTCCACGGTGTCTTCGGTGAGCAGCGTGGCGTTGGTGGTCATCACGAATTCGACGAACTTGCCGGCCTCGCGAAAACGCTTCTCGCAATAATCGACCATGTACTCGATCAGCTTGCGATTGCTCAGCGGTTCGCCACCGAAGAACACCACGGTGAAACGCTCTTCGTCCGGGGATTCACGCAGCAGCATTTCCACCGAGGCAATCGCCGTCTCGACGTCCATCTTCTTGCCCGCCGACGGCTTGTCGAGGTCTTCCTTGTAGCAATAGGTGCAGCTCAGGTTGCAGCCGGTGTTGACGTTGAGCACCACGGTATTGATCGCCGTGCGCTCGACCCGTTTGGTGGCGATGTCCGGGGTCAGCGGCGAACCATCGCTGACCAGTTCCAGGGCCATCAGTTCGCGCAGGGTCTCGGTGATTTCCTCGCCGTTGAAGCGCGCGGCCAGGCGCTGGATCAGGTCGTCCGAGGAACACCCAGGCCCGCGCAGGGTATCGATGATGGTGCCCGTCAGTTCATCGCTGGCGAACAGCGAACTGCTGGGGATGTGAAACAGCATGCGGTCGGCATCGACCTGCACTTCATGCAGGTTGCGTTCGACCAGATTCAAGATAGCGCCCATAACCAACCTCCTGTGCAAACCCCGGTTTCGAGGCTTGCGGTCATTCCAAAAAATGTCTGAAAACGTGTGCGTTCAGCCAACTTATGGAATGGGTGGATTGTTCCAGCGTTGCACGGTGACGATCATGTGGCCTTCGCCGGTCAGGGATTTCCCTGCGTCGTCGACGGCGGCGATCACCTTGAGGTTGCCGGCATTGTTGGTGGACATCTTGCGCGCCGGGTTCGGCCCGGCATCACCCGGGGTGAATACGCCGGCGTCGGCCTGCATGGTGCCGGCGAACTTGACGTCTTCGTCTTCCCTGGCGCGGTCATCGAAGGCCTCAACTTTCCATTGCGCCGGGAACACACCGATGCGGTACGGCTTGCCGTCGGCGCCCTTGCCCCAGGCTTCCGCGTCGAAACGGCCCTGGACCTTCGGCGTCGAACCGCCGCCCTCGCCGATCCGCGCCACCGAGAACTCCGGCACCACCTTGACCGAGGCGATCTTGCTGTACACCGACAGGCTCGGGCCTTTCAGCGTGCCGACGCTGACCGCGCGTGCACCCGGTTGAGCATTGGCGGCGGCTTTGAGCCGGACCTTGATCTGCTGCGGGCTCTGCGAGACGACTTCGAGCACTTGCACGCCTTTGCCGAAGTCCGGCTTGCCGGTCAGGCCACTGCCGATCAGGGTCACTTCGGTTTCGCTGCCGGCCTTCACGTAGCCCGGTTGCACCGCCAGCAAACGCTGGGAACCCTGTTTGGCGGCGACGAAGTCCAGGCCGCGCTCGTCGTGCTCGGCCTCGAACATCCGGCCCTGCATCGCATTGCCTTGAGCGGCGAACACCTGACGCATGGTCACGCCGTCGATGGTCACGTTGCCGCGCCACTCGTAGCCGGTGTAGAGAATCGCACTGCCGTCGCCATTGAACGGGCTGCCGTCGGCGTACTGGCCTTTGACGCTGACCTTGAAGGTGTCGCTGCCATCGGCACTCACGGTCATGACACCGGCCAGTTCACCCTTGCCCGGCAAGTGGCCGCTGAAGCTCCAGTCGCCCACCAGCGCAGCGGCTTTCGGCGCCACGCTCTGCCATTTTTTCCAGGCCGGGTTGTCCAGCGGATAACGCTTGGCCAGCAGCGGCACCATGTCCTTGCGGGCGATGTCGAACCAGTCGCGGTCCCGGGACAGCGCCTGGTACTCCAGGGATGGCCACTGGCCGAGGTGGAAGTTCACCAGGCGTTCCCACTCCTGGGCCGGACGCCGTTGCAGGGCGACCCGCGCACCGGAGTGGCAGCGGCCACACATCTGGCTAGTCTGGTCGTCGAAATGCTCGACAGTGTTGAGCCGACGCTCCAGCGCATAGCGCACGCCGTCGGTTTCGCTCGGCGCCAGGCCCTGGGTGTCGGCCAGGTACTTGACTAGCGTGCGGCGGTCGTCATCGCTGATCTGCAAGCCGTGCATGGTCTGCATGCGGGCGATGCTCATCAGCCAGCCTTCCGGCGTTTTGCGCTGGTGGCTGATGCGGCTCAGGGCGTTATCGGCTTCGGGGGTATGACAGCCCTGACAGGTTTCCTTGAGGATGGTCTGGGCGTCGCGGGCTGCCAGGCTATGAGGCGAATGCAGCGCTACACAAGCGGCTACGGCCAGCAGGCTGGCGCTCATGCCTGATCGGAGTTTTCTCTTCATCAACGTCGAACCTCGCACGGTGCGTTCTTATTGTTGTGGCTTATCGTTTTTATGGTTTCTGCCGTCAGCTTTGATCCGCTGACGGAGGCAAGAGAAACGTCTGAGATGTGCAATACACAGAGCGTGCCAGCTTGCCGATAAGCTTTCTTATCAACCACTTGCGTTGAATTGACTGCATTGAGCCATGCCCGGACGCCATCTGCCGCGTCTAGTTTCGCGACAGCTGTTGCAGTCTGAGACAGCGTAGTTGCCCGGCCCGAACAGCTCATCGCCCGCCGATTGACGGGGCCTGCCCAGCCGGTAAGAAAAGGGGATCGGGGGAGGATTGCCCAAAGGCCTGCGCCGCACCACGGGTGTAGTGCGGCAGGCTTGGGTTCAACTGTTAAACGTCGGGTGCATGCCTTTGTGCGCGTTGATTTCCTGTTGCATCTGCACCACCAGCGTCGCAATCGCGTGGGGTGTATTGAGCTCCCAAAGCGGGACGTGGGTCGCCACCAGGTCGACCTTGCCGGTCACGCAATCACACACGCGAATGGTCATGGACTGATCCTGCCCCACGCTGCACGTGCATACCGACGGCAGAAAGCTGTGTTCAATGATGTTTTGGATTTCCAGGGTTGAAAGGTTCATCGCTGCCTCCCTCACACCAGATGTGTTGCCGGGACAATGCTCCGTCATTTCGCCCGCCAGGCGAGAAAATTCTAGCCCTCGCCACAGGCGCTCTCAAGATCGCGAACGGGTTGCTCGTCGTCTCACCGGCTGTCGCGAAATGCGACAAACACCCCTGCCCGGCCCCCTTGATCCGCTGCGGAAAAACCCCGCCCGACCACGGTCCTCCGGCGCTTTGGGGGACTTGGCACAGCCATTGCGAAAGCCCGGTTCTCACGAACAACAAGAGGCCTCGCCAATGTCGCTCCCACATGTGCTTCCCGCCACTTCGGCATTCATCCAACGCGCCCCGCGCATGCTGATCGGCGGTGACTGGGTCGAGGCCGCCGACGGCCAGACCATGCCCCTGCACAACCCGGCCACCGGCGAAGTGCTGTGCGTGGTGCCACGGGCAACGCCTGCGGATGTCGACCGCGCGGTGCTTGCCGCCCGCCAGGCGTTCGACGATTCAGCCTGGACCCGCACCCGTCCCCGGGAACGCCAGAACCTGTTATGGAAACTCGCCGACCTGATGCAGCGCGACGCCGAGCTGCTGGCGCAACTGGAATGCCTGAACAACGGTAAAAGTGCGGCGGTGGCCCAGGTGATGGACGTACAACTGGCCATCGACTTCCTGCGCTACATGGCCGGTTGGGCGACCAAGATCGAAGGCTCCACGGTTGACGTGTCGGCACCACTGATGCCCAACGACCAGTTCCACAGCTTCATCCGTCGTGAAGCAGTGGGCGTGGTCGGCGCCATCGTCGCCTGGAATTTCCCGCTGCTGCTGGCCTGCTGGAAACTCGGCCCGGCCCTGGCCACCGGCTGCACCGTGGTACTCAAACCTGCCGACGAAACCCCGCTGACCGCCCTGAAACTCGCCGAACTGGTGCTGGAAGCCGGGTATCCCGAAGGCGTGTTCAACGTGGTCACCGGCACCGGCATCACCGCAGGTTCGGCCCTGACTCACAACCCGCTGGTGGACAAGCTGACCTTCACCGGTTCCACCGCCGTGGGCAAGCAGATCGGCAAGATCGCCATGGACTCCATGACCCGGGTCACCCTGGAACTGGGCGGTAAATCGCCGACCATCGTCATGGCCGACGCCGACCTGAAAACCGCTGCGGCCGGGGCTGCAAGCGCGATTTTCTTCAATCAGGGCCAGGTCTGCTGCGCAGGTTCCAGGCTGTATGTACAGCGCAAGCATTTCGACAATGTGGTGGCCGACATCAGCGACATCGCCAACGGCATGAAACTGGGCAACGGCCTGGACCCGAGCGTCGAAATGGGCCCGTTGATCTCGGCGCGCCAGCAGGAGCGCGTCTACGGCTACATCGAAAAAGGCCGGGAAAGCGGTGCGACCATTGCCTGCGGTGGTGAGCAGTTCGGGCCGGGGTTCTTCGTCAAGCCGACGGTGATCGTCGATGTCGATCAGAAGCACTCACTGGCGCAGGAAGAAATCTTCGGCCCGGTGCTGGTGGCCATCCCGTTCGATGATGAAGCCGATGCCCTGCGCATGGCCAATGACAGCCCTTACGGGTTGGGCGCGAGTATCTGGTCCAATGACCTGGCGGCGGTGCACCGGATGATTCCACGCATCAAGTCAGGCTCGGTGTGGGTCAACTGCCACAGCGCCCTGGACCCGGCGCTGCCGTTCGGCGGCTACAAGATGTCCGGAGTCGGGCGCGAGATGGGGTATGCGGCGATCGAGCATTACACCGAGTTGAAGTCGGTGTTGATCAAGTTGTGATTCGTAGCGTCCTTTAGGCCGCCTTCGCGGGCAAGCCCGCTCCTACAGGGGACTTGTGTTCAACGCAAATCCCCTGTAGGAGCGGGCTTGCCCGCGAAGAGGCCGGTCCAGGCAGCTCAAATATCAGGGTTTGAAACCTTGAGCCAACAACCAACTCCTGACCATTCTTCCCTGCTCCACCGTCAAACCAGCCAGCACCCGCTCAGCCGGCTCGCTGCGCAACCGCCGCACCAACGCCGCCACCTCGACCCCCTGCACATGCCAGATGCCCAACGGCTGATCCGCCGTGATCACCACCTCGGCTTCATCGACAAAACCTTCACGCAACACCGGCGCCCGTTCGATTTTCAGCGCCGCAAAATCCACCGCGGCATGAGCCACCTCGGCATCCGGCCAGTTCCGCCGTGCCTGCCAGAACGGCTGATCCAGCCAGCGTTGCTCATCGGCATAAAAATCCCGGCCGATCCGTGCAAAACGCAAAAACAACTGCTCCACCCGCTGTTGGTGGAAACGCTGGGCCAGAGCCGTTCGTTCAGGTTTGCACAGCAGCGTGTTGATCACCGCTGGCGCCTGCAACGCCGAGGACAACGACTGAAAGATCCCGTTGCCCGACAGCGGGTCGACGGCCATTGCCGCGTCGCCGACCCGAATCCAGTTTTCGCCACACACCTGCGGGCTCAGAATCGCCGTGCTGCTGCGGGCGTGCAGCTGCAGATCACTTTCCGCTTCGCCTGCAAAAAATGCCATGGCCAGCCGCGAACCCCGGCGCCGCTGTCGGCAGTATTCGAGCAACATGGCCTTGCCCGGCAACCCGGCGCTGGCCACGTCCACTGTCCATTGCCAGTAGCACTGACCGTCGGCGCGTCGGGCCATCCACGCCCAGCCGTCCTCAAGGCTTTCCACGGCGCTGGCGGTGCTGCCCGGCGAACCTTGCCAGCGGCTGAGCAAGCTGACGGTCTCGGGGCCACGCATGCCCTTGCCGATAGCGGGGGCCTGACGCCCGCGGGCTTCGACGAGAAACGGAGTGAGCAGCGGTTCGCGGCCGTCGATTTCGATTCGATGGCCATTGGCCGATGACTGAACCGTCAACACCCGGCCTTCGATCAGCTCAACCCCCGCCCGGCGCAAATCCTCACGCAGGCCTCGGTCAAAAACCGGACGGTCGAGCAAGTATTCGATGTTTTGCGCATGCTGCTGGCCATTCCAGTTCACCTGGCGTTGAGAAGGCAGCGTCGCCTCCGTCAACGCCTGATGCAGGCCGGCGCTGCGCAAGGCTTCCAGTACCCGCACGGACACGCCTTCGAGCGCCGCAAACCGGCGCCATTCACTGATCAGCGTGACGCCATGACCCAGCCGCCGCAATCCCAGCGCGACCGCGGCCCCTGCCGGCCCGGCGCCCAGAATGACGATGTCCGTCATGGCCCGAAGCGCCGTTCAGGACCATGGTAACGAGCATGCTCGCGCAACCACTCGACGACTTGCTGATTGCTGGCGTCAGGCCGTTCGGCGAGGAACCCGGCGATGTGCCCGCTCAACGCAGCACAACCGAGGCTCGCCCCGGATTGCCCCGGATAGGTGCCCTGCACACATGCAGCGAAATCCGCCTGGGCAGTGTTGAGCCACGACCATTCCTGCTCGGTGCAGCGCGCATCGCCGGTCACCCGCAACACTTGCGGATAGTTGGCCGGAAACACCCCTTCCCCTTGGGCCGGACTCGACGCACACAGCAGCACGCCCCGTGTCACCGCCGCTGCGCAGGCCGCGCGCAACAGGTTGCGATCCTGGCGCAGGCCGAGGCTCAGATTGATCAGTCGCACGTCCTGCGCCAGCAGCCAGTCAATCGCCGTGGCGATCTGCAAGGCGCTGGTGACACCGCGCTGGTCGAACACCTGGGCCACGCAAAACTGCGCGGAGGGGGCACGCCGGCCGATCGCCTCGATCACCGCACTGCCATGCCCCAGCGGATCGTCGCGCAAGTCGCCCTCGGCCAGGCCGTCTTCGAGCAATGCAAAGCGCCGACCGGCGATCACTCGCACCCGTTGTGCCGCCGAGTGGCCGCTGTCCACCACGCCAATGCGCAATTCAGGTTTCATGCAGCACCGTTTTCGAGGTCAGCACGCCGTCGAGCAATTCGAAACGCAGGTCGGCATCGGCCAGGGTTGATGGGCGATGGCTGATCAGGATGCGCGTGCGCCCGGCAAACAAGCGGTCGATGGCGTCGATGACTTCGCGCTCGGTAGCTTCGTCGACCGCGGACGTGGCTTCATCGAGCACCAGAATCAAAGGGTCCTGCAACAGCGCCCGGGCAATCGCAATGCGTTGCTTCTGCCCGCCGGACAACTGCTGGCCGCGCTCGCCCAACGGACTGTCGAGGCCTTCGGGCAAGGACTCGATCAGGCTGTCGAGTTGCGCCAGCCGCGCCACGTCGGCAATCGCCTCGCGGCTGGCGTCCGGCACCGCGTAGGCCAGGTTGTCGGCGAGGCTGCCGCGAAACAGCACGATATCCTGGCTGACGATGGCAATGCGCCGACGCAACTGGAACAGATCCAGTTCGCGCAGATCGACGTCCCCCAGCAGGACCCGACCCGATTGCGGATCGTGGTGACGTTGCAGCAGGTCGATCAGGGTGGACTTGCCCACGCCTGAACCGCCGCTGAGGGCCACTTTCAAACCGTAGGGAATCCGTGCCTCGATGCCGCGCAGGGTCGATTGGCGGCCGGGATGGGCAAAGTGCACGCTGTCGAACCAGAGATCGCCGCCACTCGGCATCGGGCGTGGCGTGACGGGCGTCGACACGGTCGGTTGTTCGCCGCGCAATTCCATGACCCGGCCGAGGCTGACGGTCATCCGCTGAATGGCAACGTAGAGCCCGAGCAGGCTTTGCACCGGCCCCACGGCCATGCCCAGGTAGGTGGAAAACGCAATCAGGGCACCGAGCTGCCAGGTGCCCTGCACCACCCAGTAACCGCCGATCAGAAATGCACAGGCCCGGGACAGCGAGGTCAGCGTACCGGGCACGGCCTGGGTGAAAAACTCGGTGACTTGCAGGCGCAGCAACTGGCTCATGTAACCCTGCCCCAGCGTCTCGAGGCGCCGCGCTTCGCGCTGTTGCTGGCCGGCGGACTGGATGAACTTCATCACCGGCAGCGTCTCGACCATGAACGACGACATGTCCGCCGATCGCTCGCGCAACTGCCGCACATCGCGCTCGACCTTGCGCCGCATCCAGCGCAGCCAGAGAACATCGAGGGGAATCAGCACCACCGCCAGCAGCGAGAGTTTCCACGACAACGTCAACAGCATCGCGATGGCCACCACCAGACCGATCACGCTCGACACCGCCGAGAACAGCGAATCCACGGCGAATCGCTGGATTTCCGCGACGTCGCCATCGAGGCGCGACATCAGGTCGCCGATGCGTCGCTGGCCGTAGAAGCTCGGCGACAGGGTTTGCAAATGCCGATACAGGTCATCGCGCAGGGCAAACAGCATGCGCCCGGACAGGCGCGTGTGCAGGTAACGGTTGATGCCCGACAGCGCCGTGCCCAGCAAGCCGGCGACGATCATCAGCCCGGCGATCAATACCAGCATCGGGAAGTTGCGCGCCAGCAGGCCGTCGTCGATCAGCAGTTTGGTCAGCCACGGCTGCACCAGCACCAGCAGCGAGGCGCACACCGACAGGCCCAGCAGCCCGGCAATCGCCAGGCGATGGGGGCGCACGAAGCTGTACAGCCAGCGCAGTGACGCTTGCAGCGCCTCGGGGTTCTGGCTGTCGATCAGCCGAACGATCAAGCGCTGCATCACGAACGCAACTGTTTGAGCTTGCGATACAGGGTCGCGCGGCTGATGCCCAGGGCGTCGGCGGCGGCCGAGACGTTGCCTTGGTGCGTGTCCAGGGACTGCCGGATCAGCTCCAGTTCGTTTTCCCGGATGCTGCCGGCCTGGGGCCGTTCGCTGGTGGTCAACTCGTCGAGCATGCTGTCGGGCAAGTGGTCGAGGGTCAGAACGGTTTCCCCCGGTTCGCGCATCGCCAGCGCGGTGCGCAGGACCATCTCCAGTTGGCGAATGTTGCCCGGCCAGTGATAACCGCCGAGCAAGCGATTGAGATCGTCGTGCAGGACCGCGTTGGGGGCGCCCAGTGTCGTCAGCATGCGGCTGACCAGCGCGGCGAAATCTTCGCGTTCGCGCAGGGCCGGAAGCATCACGCTGATGCCGTTGACCCGGTAGAACAAGTCCTCGCGAAAGTGTTTTTCTTCCACCAGACGCTTGAGGTCGCGGTGGGTGGCACAGATCAGCGCGACGTCGATGTCCTGCTCTTCGCCTGCGCCCAGGGGCGCGACCTTGCGATCCTGCAATACCCGCAACAGCCGGGCCTGCAAGGCCAGGGGCATGTCGCCGATTTCATCGAGGAACAAGGTGCCGCCATGGGCCTGCTGCAAGCGCCCGACCATGCCGCCCCGGCGTGAACCGGTGAACGCGCCTTCGCGATAGCCGAACAGTTCGGACTCGATCAGGCCTTCGGGAATGGCCGCGCAGTTCACTGCCACGAAGGGTTTGTCGCAGCGCGCTCCGGCCATGTGCAGGGCGCGGGCGATGACCTCTTTACCGGTGCCGGTTTCGCCCAGCAACAAGACGGGTAGCTCATTGGCCAGGCCTTGACGGGCCATGCGCAAGGCACGGGCATAGCGTGTATTGCTGCCGGCCAGCGCCTCCAGATCCGGTTTTGCCTTGGCCGGTTTCGCCGCAGTGCGCGGTGGGCTGCTGACATTGATCGAGTGTTGCGGCGCGCGCAGGGTTTTGTAGAAGAATTCTCCCTTGGCGGTTTGCAGGCTGCCGGCCCCGCCCTGATGCAGGCGCGCCAACAATTGCAGGCCGTCGACTCCGAGAAACTCCTCGCAGCGCCGACCGACCAGGGCCGAACGCTCGGCGCGGAGCAACTGACAGGCCTGGGCGCTGACCGCGAGGATCTGCCCGCCGAGGCTCACCGCCAGCAGGCCTTGCCACGGGGATTCCAGATACTGCCTGCGGCTGTGGAAGGCCAGGACGATTTCGTCCGGATAGCTGGCGTTGAACACCCGGCTTTCGATCTGGCTGACGGCCATGGCCAGCAGCGCCGTGCTGTCGTGGGCGCGGCCGAGGGGGCCTTCGCGGGTCAGGTCGAGGACGCCAAGAATGTCGCCCTGAGGGCAATGGATCGGCACCGAGGTGCAGGAAAAATCACTGAGGCGATCCAGATAATGTTCGCCGCAATCGATCAGGGTCGGCCGGGCTTCCACCAGTGCCGTGCCGAGGGCGTTGGTGCCGCGGACCGCTTCGCTCCAGCAGGCGCCGAGGGTGATGTCCTGAAGGCCACTGCCCTTGAGACGGTCGGCGCGGCCTTCGACGGCGAGGATGGTGGCGTCGGAGTTGGCCAGGATGATCAGCCCCTCCTTGCCCTGACGCTCGGCCAGGTAATCGATCGCCGGCAACGCGGCGTCGATCAGCAAGCGGTTGCTGGCCAGCAATACGTCGAGGCTGGCACTCGATTCCAGCGCCAGTTCGTGCTTGGCGTTGAAATGCACGCCATGGCTCAGGCTGCGTCGCCACGAGGCATCGATTTCCGCACGCAGGACGCCATCCGGCACTTCGCCTTCCAGGTGCAGCTTTTCCCGGGCCAGCCGGGCCTCGCGATGCAGTTTGGGGGAGTTTGTTTTTATTAGCGTCATCAAGCGCTCCGGGTCATCCGCCCTGCGCCTTCATACGTTGGCGCCCTGGCGCAATCTTTACGTTAACGTAAGGGCTATGGCAAGTGCCGTAGGGCGCTTGTGTTCCGTCAGGTGGACCGGGTTATCGTTCATCGCTGGCAAGCCAGCTCCTACAGTTGATCGCGTTGAAGGTTATTTTGCTGTCATCGCTGAACCTGTAGGAGCTGGCTTGCCAGCGATGGCGGTATCCCGGACAGCGGATAACTCAGAGCTTCCACACCTCGGCATTCACAAAAACGCTCGCGCATTATCCTCCAGACTCTCCAGGTGATACCCGCTCTCCTGAACGATCAGGCACGGCAACCCAAGGCTGCGTATCCGCTCGCCGGGCACGGCAAACCCTTCGCGGATCACCGCCCGGTTCAAGGCAGCGGCGACGCGTTACTGGGCGCCATAGACGTCAAAATAGAAGTACTTGTCGCTGATCCGCGCGCAAGTACCGTTGGCGAGCATGGTTGCCAGGGCTTTGTTCAAGTCTTCGCGCAACGCGACATCCCGCGCATTGCTGGTCCGGGCCAGCAGGCGATGACCAATGCGATGAGGACGATGCCGGCCACAGGGACGATGACGCCCGTCAGTTCGATGCCAAGCAGAAGTTGCCCGACCAGCGACGGGACAAGTATCAGCGCCACGCCAGTGGCTGCCTCGATGATCGCGGCGAAAACAAGCAGTCCTTTCATTAAAGGGGTGCTCCGTCCCGGGCTGTATAGGTGCAAGACTGGACGGCCCTGGGGAATTGGTTAATCCGATTGGTACTAAGCCTTAGTGCTTATCGTGATTAGCCTTGGTGGAAAGTTCCGATACAGCAGCAATACTCCACCCTGCTGCGAAAACCATTCGCAGTATGGCGTGGGGCAATAAGTCATGAACTTCAGCGTCTGCGAAGCGAATGAATCTCGATTTTCGTTAATCAAGCGATGCCTCCGCCAGCCGCTATTGCACTTTCTGATCGCCGGCTTTGCACTCTTTGTGTTGTACGGAGACTTACAGCATTCAACCCTTGATCAAAATCCGCAACGCATCGAAATCACCCCTGAAGTTGTTCAGCGAATCGCGATTTCCTGGCTGGCGCGATGGCAGCGACCCGCATCGGAGCAACAGTTGCAGGGCCTGATTGAGGAATATGTAAAAGAGGAAATCCTCTATCGCGAAGCACTGAAACTTGGCCTGGATAAAGACGACACTATTATTCGCCGCCGACTGGCGCAAAAAATGGACTTCCTCGCCGAGGATGTAGCGTCACTTCGCGAACCGGCACCCGGTGTACTTGAGGCCTGGTATAACCAGCATCAGGACCAATATGCCCCGCCGCCACTTTTGACCTTCCATCATTTGTTTTTCGCCTTCGACAAACGTGGTGCGGATGCGCAAGCGCAGGCTCAGTCCGCACTCAGTGGGCTGTCTGACAAGAGCAGTGGTGAAGGCGATGCCTTCATGTTTAAAAACGCCTATACAGAACAATCCCGGGATCAGGTGGCGCGGGTCTTTGGTTCAACGTTCGCCATTTCATTGTTCAAGCAAACGCCGGGGGGCTGGGTGGGGCCTGTAGAGTCAGGTTTTGGCTGGCATCTGGTATGGATTGATGCGCTGGCCAAATCACCTCCTCCGTCCTTCGAAACCGTAGCCCAGCAGGTCAAGTCCGATTGGTTGTCCGAACAACGCAGCGCATCGAAACGCGCGAGTTTCGATGCGCTCAAAGCACGCTATGAGGTCGTAGTGATGATGCCTGCTTCCTCCGGTGCGATTGCCGCCACACAGACGCAGCGGCCGCGATGAAACGCGCAGTATGGCTGCTGTTGGTGCTCTGGCTCATGGGACTGACGGCCATGGCCCATGAGTCGCGCCCCGCTTACCTGGAACTCAACGAAACGGCCGCCGGGCGCTATGACGTACTGTGGCGCACGCCGGTGCTTTCAGGCATGCGATTGCCAATTGCGCTCCGTTTTGCCGTAGGTGTGCGCACTGTCGTTGAGCCCGTGGAAAGCGAACTGAATGATTCACTGATCGAGCGTCGCGTCATTGATGCCGGTCCGGCAGGACTGGTCGGGCAACGTATTGAATTCATCGGCCTGCAAGCGAGCATCACCGATGTACTGGTGCGTGTCTCGCGCCTGGACGGTAGCCTGACGACCACCCTCGTCCACCCTGCGCAACCCTGGATAGAGATCGCGGCCACGCCGGGAGCGTTCTCGGTGGCCGGTGCATTTCTGTTTCATGGCATACAACACATTCTGGGGGGGGTCGATCACCTGCTGTTCGTCTTCGGTCTCCTGCTGCTGGTGGGTAATGGCTGGATGCTGGTGAAGACTATCACCGCATTCACCCTCGCCCATTCCATCACCCTGGCACTCGCTACACTGGGTGCGGTGCGGCTGCCCAGCCCTCCTGTGGAAGCGACGATTGCGCTGAGCATTCTGTTGTTGGCAGTGGAAATCGCCCGCAAGAACCGTGACGAAACCAGTTTCACCCTCCAGTGGCCATGGGTGGTGGCGTTCTGTTTTGGCTTGTTGCATGGCTTCGGTTTTGCCGGTGCGCTGGCGCAAATCGGTTTGCCGCAGCGCGATCTGCCGCTGGCGCTGTTCACCTTCAATGTCGGCGTCGAGATCGGCCAACTGATGTTCATCGCCGTCGCGTTGAGCCTGCGCGCACTGCTGCTGCGTTGTCGACTGCCACGGCCTGCAGTCCTGTATGCCCGACCGATTGCTTCTTACGGGTTGGGTACGCTGGCTGCCTTCTGGTTTTTCCAAAGAGTCTCGAGTTTCTTGTCCTGAGTTGCACCCTGTCATTGCCGTATTCCGGAGACGTGGAATATGAAAAACCCTACACACTTCACCGCGCCAACACTGCTCGGTTACGCCGTGTTAACCGTCAGCACGCTGGCATTGGCAGAGGGCAACCCGGATCGCGAGGTTTACTTTGGCCAGACGCACTCGCATAGCTCCTGGTCGATTGATGCCTACCTGATCGGCAACCACCAGGTCGATCCCGAGCAGACGTACCAATACTCACTTGGGATGCCGATCAAGCATCCAATGGGGTTTGAAGTGCAACTCAAGGGGCGCCCGCTGGATTTCCATGGCGTGACCGACCATTCGGAATACGTGGGCGTGATCGCCCTGGCCAACGATCCGAAGTCAGACTTCAGCAAGCTGCCCATCGCGCAAAAGCTGATTGTCAAAACCCCGGAAGATTTCAATCGGGTGTTCAAATGGATCGCCGGCAGTTTGAGCCACCCGATCAAGGAGCTGATTGATCCGAAGGTTGCCGGCAATATCTGGCAGCAGAACATCGCCATCGCCGACAAGTACTACAAGCCCGGCAAGTTCACCACGTTTGTCGCCTATGAATGGACCTCAGCCCCCAACAATCAAAACATGCACCGCAATGTGTTTTTCCGCGACTCGAAGAAGGTGCCGGACATGCCCTTCACGGCCCTCGATTCGGACAAACCGGAGGATTTGTGGGGCTGGATGGACGACCAACGCAAAAAAGGCAACGAGGTGCTGGCAATCTCTCACAATGCCAACCTCAGCAACGGCCTGATGTTTCCGGTGGACGTGGATGACCGTGGCCGCCCCATCGATGCCGCCTGGGCCGAGACGCGGATGCGCAATGAATCCCTCACCGAAATTCACCAGGTAAAGGGCACCTCGGAAACCCATCCCGAACTGTCACCGACAGACGAATTTGCCAATTATGAAGTCATGAGTTTCCTGCTCGGCATCGACAACAGCACATCGAAAATCAATGGCAGTTACGTAAGGCAAGCCTGGCAAAACGGCATGGCTTTGCAGCAAGCTCGTGGATACAACCCTTACAAAATGGGCATTGTCGGCGCCAGCGACTCGCACAATGGGGTGATTCCTTATTCCCAGAGCTACAACTTCGGCTCCCACGGCTTTACCGACAGCACCCCGGCGGCGCGTCTTTCCGACAAACAGAACTCAGGGTTGACTGCCTTGCAAACCAGCACCTCCGGTCTGGCGGGTGTCTGGGCCGAAGAGAACACCCGTGAATCGATCTTCGATGCCATGAAGCGCAAAGAAGTCTATGGCACCAGCGGCGTACGCATTCCCGTGCGCATGTTTGGTGGCTGGGGCTTCGATAGCGGTTTGTGGAGTGAAAAGGACTGGGTGCATGCTGCCTACGCCAAGGGCGTTCCCATGGGCGGCGACTTGCCGGCAAAACAGGGCAAAGAGGCTCCGTCCTTCGTGGTGTGGGCGGTCAAGGATGTCGACGATGGCAACCTCGACCGAATCCAGATCATCAAGGGCTGGACCAAAAACGGCCAGACCTTCGAGAAGGTCTACGACGTCGCCTGGTCTGGTGATCGCCAACTGGACCAGGCCACCGGCAAAATCCCGCCGGTGGGCTCCACGGTCGATGTTTCCAAGGCGACCTACACCAATACGATTGGTGCCACCGAGCTGAAAAAAGTTTGGGTCGATCCGGATTTCGATCCGGCCCTGCACGCGTTCTACTACGCCCGCGTGCTACAGATTCCAACCCCGCGCTGGAGCACCTATGACGCGGCCAAGTTACAAGTGCCGCCGCCGGCCGATGTCTCGGCCACCGTCCAGGAACGTGCATGGACTTCGCCGATCTGGTACACGCCAACAGTTGAGGACAGCAAGCTTGTCGCTGCTGGCAAAACCATCGACCAGCTAAAAAACGAAGGCGCCAAAGCGCTCACTGACGAGCAGTTGCAAGCCTACGTGGTGGGTAAAACCATCAAGGTGCGCAATACCGTCACCGGTCAGACGTTCGAGATCGTCTATGGCACAGAAGGCCAACGCCTGGTCACCAGCGTCAATGGCAAGCCGCCTGCGCAAGGGGAATACCTGAATATGTTGCATGACGGCCAGTTTGGCGTGCCGGCCAAATATGAAATCAAGGACGGACATCTAGTGACAACACTCAGTGGCACCCCCTTCGAGGCCACAGTATTCGAGCAAAACGGCAAATACATGGCGGCTCGCAGCAACGAGTTCGGCTATGTGAATTACGAGGTTGAGGAGGTCAAGTAGCGCCGAAGCCAGTACCGATGCTCTGCATACATCGTTACTGGCAGATTGACGAGGACAGATATTGCCGTAGCTCAGAAAGAAAGCTGTTCGCGAATCGACCCCAATGTACTTACTCAGACATTGGTACTTGAATGGTCGCTGTTGCCGAAAGCAGTCATCGATGGAAGACCGCTTAGGGTCGCACGCGGCCCTTCGCGACAGGCACCGACCGGCCAAAAGCATCCCCTCAGCGGCCCGGTATCGCTTGGAAATCTTCAAAATGATGTCGTAACAACATCACCCCTCGCCAATAACCAACGTAGACACGTTCTCGCCGATAAAATCCCTCCTGGCAAGCGAGATAAATAGCTAGCTATTTGTTAGTGAAAGTCTGAAGTATTCATTTGAACTTTCAGATTCTTTCACCGCGCGGCCTGTGCCTAACATCGACTCCACAGCGAACCAGGCGCCTGGCAGCCTGGCGCCGTCGAAGTGCTTTTGCAGCAGGCCCTGGGATTTTTGAGGATCACCGATGAAGCTGGAAATTTTCCGCACGCTGTGGGGCTACACCGCCAGCAAGGCTCAGGTGCTCGAGGAGTTGCTGCACGCGGGCTTTGATGGCATGGAAGCACGCCTGCCACTGGACGCCCGTGAACGGGCCGGATTTGGCGCCTTTCTCCAGGCCAATCGCCTGGGTTACATCAGCACCGTCTTCACCGCGTACGACGTGCTGCCGGACCAGTCGGCGTCCCCTGCCGTCCACCTTGATGACCTCAACCAGAAACTCGCCTGGGCCGCCGAACTCGGCCCACGCTTCGTCAACGTGCTGGCAGGTAATGACCGCTGGTCCTTGCCACAGCAAGTGGAGTTTTTCGGCCAGGCGCTGGATCTGGCGCGCAAGCACGGCCAGGTCTGCAGCTTTGAAACCCACCGCTCGCGTTCGCTGTTCAACCCTTGGGTGACCCTGGAGTTGATCCGGCAATTGCCCGACTTGTTGTTCACCAGTGACATCAGCCACTGGGTCGTGACCTGCGAGCGCCTGTTGAATGACCCGGCCGATGACCTGAGCGCTTTCATCGAGCGGGTGCACCATGTCCAGGCCAGGGTCGGTTATGACCAGGGCCCGCAGGTTCCGCACCCGGCGGCGCCCGAATATGCAAAAGAACTGGCGTTCCATCAGCAGCACTGGGAAAGCATCTGGCGCTCGCAGCAAGCCCGCGGTTACCAGGTCAGCACCCTGACCCCGGAATTCGGCGCCGACGGCTACCTGCATCATTTGCCCTTCACCAATGTCCCGGTCGCCGACCTGTGGTCATTGAACGTGTGGATGGGCCAGACCGAGCGCGAACACTTCGAGCGTTTCAGCCACTCAAGCCATCCTTAGGGAGCCGATGCGTCATGCCTGACAATAAAAACAGCAGCGCCAGCACTGACACACACAAAGCCAACTTCAACAGCATTCCGGTGGTCAACATCGCCGGTCTGTTCAGCGTTGAACTGGAACACCGCCTGGCCGTGGCCGAACAATTGGGGCGCGCCGCCAGCGAGGTCGGGTTCCTCTATATCACCGATCACGGCATCGACCCGCAACTGATCGCCAACCTGCGCCAGGCTGCCAAGGACTTTTTCGACCAGCCCCTGGACACCAAGATGCGTCACTACATCGGCACCTCGCAAACCCACAAGGGCTTTGTACCCGAAGGCGAAGAGGTCTATTCCAAAGGCAAGCCGGACCACAAGGAAGCCTTCGACGTCGGCTTCGAAGTCCCGGCCGATGACCCGTTGGTGCTGGCCAACACCCCGTTGCTGGGGCCCAACGACTGGCCGCAGTTGCAAGGATTCAAGGCGTCGGTACAGGCCTACTATGCAGCCATCTTCGCCTTGGGCCGGCGCCTGTTCGGCGGCTTCGCCCTGACCCTGGGCCTGGAAGAAAACTATTTCGACAGCCTGGTCACCCGCCCACCATCCAAGCTGCGCCTGATTCACTACCCCTTCGACGGTGCCGCCCATGATGCACCGGGTCTTGGCGCCCATACCGATTACGAGTGCTTCACCATCCTTTTGGCCGACAAACCGGGCCTTGAGGTGATGAACAATCTTGGCCGATGGATCGATGCACCACCGATGGCCGATGCCTTTGTCGTGAACATCGGCGACATGCTGGAAGTGATGACGGCAGGCGCTTTCGTTGCCACTGCGCACCGGGTACGCAGCGTGAAGGAGGAGCGTTATTCCTTTCCGCTGTTTTATGCCTGCGACTATCACACCCAGATCAGACCGCTGCCCGGGTTCGCCCAGGCAGACAGCGGCTACGAAGAAATCACCATCGGCGAACACATGTATGGCCAGGCGTTGCAGACCTACCGGTATCTGCGCCAGAGGGTGGCCAACGGGGAAGTTCAACTGCCAGGCAAGGCACGCAAGCCCGCCAGTTTCGGACATTTGAAAAATCAGGCGCAACCGTCCTGATTGAAATTTTCAGCTACCCCCTACCTACGCCGGAGTCAGTAAATAATGAAAATCAACAAGAAAAACCTTTTGAACCTGGCTGTATTGGCAGCCGGCATGTTCGGTGCCTCGGTGAGCATGGCCGCGGCAGACACGCTCAAGGTCGGCATGGAAATCACCTACCCTCCTTTCGAATCCTACGACAAGGACAAGAATGTGGTGGGTTCGGACCCCGAGCTGGCAACGGCTCTGGCCAGGCAGATGAACGCCAGGGTGGAGTTCGTCGACACCAAGTTCCCGAGCCTGATCCTGGGGCTGAACTCCGGCAAGTACGATGCAATCATCTCCGGCATGTACATCACACCGGAGCGCCAGACCCAGGCCCAGACCATTGCCTATGCCAACACCGGCGCCGCGGTCATGGTGCCCAAGGGCAGCGAGATCAATGCGAAGAAGCCTGAAGACCTGTGCGGCTTGAAACTGGGCCTGGAACAGGGCACGACCTGGGTCAAGGAATTCAGGAAGCTGTCGGATGAATATTGTGTGCCGAACAACAAAGGTGCGATCACCGTCAGCGAGTACCCCTCGGCACCCGAAGTGACCCAGGCCCTGCTGTCCAAAAACATTCAGGCCCAGGTCGAAATCGCTGGCGCGGCAAAAATGATCGCGGAAAAGACCAATGGCCGGGTCGTGATCACCACCGAACACCCGATCTATCAGCAAACCCTGGGCATCTTCGTCAAGAAGGGTAACGACGAAACCTACCAGGCCGTGCAAAAGGCCTTCGAGGAGAGCAAAAAGAGCGGTGAATACGCCGCAATCCTCAAGAAATATGGCTTGGAAGAACCGACTGCCAACTAAGAACCTGTCCTTGTAGTCTGGTCATCTGCCGCCCCTGCACCGGGGCGGCAGATCGAGGTGCCCCATGCAATTCGATTGGTCGTATTTCTTCTCCCTGTTCTCCCTGCCGGACTTCTGGAATGCCTGCGTCACGGTGGTCCAGCTCAGTGCCCTGGCCTGGTTCATCGGCATGCTGCTGGGTTTTGTCCTGGCCACGGCCAAGCTGTCCCAATCGCCCTTGGTGCGCATTCCCGCAGCGGTCTACATCTGGTTCTTTCGCAGCATCCCGTTGCTGGTGCTGGTGGTGTTCGTCTACAACCTGCCGCAATTGTTTCCCGGTAGCGGATCGATTCTGTCCAACCCCTTCTACGCAGGTCTGCTGGCCCTGGTGGTTACGGAAGCGGCGTACATGGCGGAAATCCATCGTGGCGGCCTGATTTCCGTGGCCAAGGGCCAGAAGGAAGCCGGACGCGCGCTGGGTGTCGGCCTGCTGGGCATGCAACGCTTGATCGTGATCCCTCAGGCTTTCCGTATTTCGCTGCCCACCCTGATCAATGAATACATCACGGTGGTCAAGCTGACCTCACTGGTCTCGGTCATTTCCCTGACCGAAATCCTCACCGTCGGCCAACGCCTCTATGCCACCAACTTCCTGGTCATGGAAACCCTGGCCGCGGTGGGCGTCTACTACGTGTTGATCGTCACCGTGTTCGGCTATTGCCTGCAGCGCCTGGAGCGCTACCTGGACCTGAACTTGCGTAAGCCGCACACACTTGACGCGGCCACCATCGCCAGGTTCAAGGCCAGCGCCGAAGCGTTGCCCGACACGGCGCGCAAGGTAGCAGGCAGCAACGCGACGCCCATCCTGCAACTCAAGAACATCCAGAAGAGCTATGGCACGCACAAGGTGCTGCTGGGTATCGACCTGAATGTCGAATGCGGCCAGGTGGTCTCGATCATCGGGCCATCCGGCTCCGGCAAGACTTCGCTGATCCGCACGGTCAACGGCCTGGAAACCATCGATACCGGCGACATTCTGTTGTTCGGCGAAAAATTCATCGAGGCGTCGGACAAACCCAACAGCTCCCGCCTGCGCAAAGGCGTGCAGCACATCGGCATGGTGTTCCAGAGCTTCAACCTGTTCCCGCACCGCACCATTCTCGACAACGTCACCCTGGCACCGCGTTACCACGGCCAGGCGGGCGAGCTGAGTGAACATCGTGCCTATGCGCTACTGGACAAGGTCGGCCTGCTGGCCCATGCCCACAAGTACCCGCACCAGCTCTCCGGTGGGCAACAGCAGCGCGTGGCGATCGCTCGAGCCCTGGCGATGGAGCCGCAGATCATGCTGTTCGACGAGCCGACCTCGGCCCTCGACCCGGAACTGGTCAACGACGTGCTGAGCGTGATCCGCGACCTGGCCAAAGAAGGCATGACCATGCTGATCGTGACCCACGAAATGGACTTTGCCATGTCGATATCCGACCGGGTCGTGTTCATGGAGAACGGTAATATCCAACTGGATGCCGCACCTGAAACCATACGATGCGATGCCAAAGCAGAGCGAGTGCGGCGCTTCATGGGCATCAGTACCCGATTGCCAAGCCTGGCTGCAACGCTGGATCATGCATGAGCATGAGTGCAGCCACCTTGCGGGATGCTTTTTTTGTGCCTGGAATTCGCCCTTCAAAACATCACCACCCCCTGTGGGAGCGAGCTTGCTCGCGATCGCGGTGCATCAGTCAGCTCATATACTGAATGTGACACCGTCATCACGAGCAAGCTCGCTCCCACAGGGGATTGGGGGGGGGGGCATAAATCGCTGGCACAAAAAAAGCACCCCGTAGGGTTAATGCCGATCAGTTAAGCCGAGACATTGAACCCGTGGCGAGGGAGCTTGTCGATCCCTTGACTGATTGGCATTAGGCCTCGCCCGGGCGAGCGTTGCTGATCAGGTTTTACGCGCAATGATCACCTGACTTTTCGCCACCACGGCATCCAGCGCCTGCTTGATCTGTGCACCCCGCGGCGAGGCCAGGATCGCCTGCCAGGTATCCGCCCAGTGGTTGAGCAATGGATGGTCCGGGTTGCTGAAGTCGACCTTGGCTTCCCAGAACAACAGCATCCACATCGACCAGTAGAATCCGTACTGGCTATGGCTGATCACTTCCAGGCCGGCATCGCTGACCATGGCCTTGAACTGTTCTTCGCTGATGATGCGAATGTGGTTGGGCTTCTGGAAGTATTCGGCCGCCGCGATATCTTTCTGCAGGTCTTCGGAGCTGGGATGCGGGACGCTCAGCAGGTACAGCGCGCCCGGTTTGCCGACGCGCACCAGTTCCGCGAGGAACTGGGCCGGATCGTCCACGTGCTCGATGACCTCGGTGGACACCACCCGCGTGGCGGTCGCATCGGCAATCGGCAGCGGGTTGCAGTCGGTGACGTGGCATTCGACGTCGCGGGCCGGTGTATCGGTCAGGCGCTGGCGAGTCGCTTCGACCTTGGCTGCGTCGATATCGGCAACGATGATCTTTGCCCCGCGCCGGCCGCAGAATTGCACGTTGCCACCGTCACCACAGCCCACATCGATCAAGGTGTCGTCAGCCGACACCGGGAATCCGGTGAACAGTTCGCCGGTCTCCTGATTGAACCAGCCGCTGAGCATCGCGTCGTGCAGCCCGAGCATGTACGGATCGACCTTGTTTTGCACCGGGGCCGGAGCAGGTGTCGTCGACGTGAGTTTCTTCAAAAGGCTCAGCATGAGGTGGCTCCAGAGGATGTGACGGCGGTTCGGGATGTGCCGAGGCGCTGCACCAGCGTGGCGCCACGGTTGCGCATGGGCATTTCGATGAAACGGAAATTCAGTTCGCTGAGCAGCACAATCAGCCCGAAGGCGATCAGCAGCGTAAGCACGGGATGCCCGGCCGGACTCGGCAGGCCGGCGCTCTGCAGACGGAAAATCAATTCGCGAACCAGTTGCCAGGCCGGAATGTGAATCAGATAAATGCCGTAGGAACGGCTGCCAATCCACGCCATCAGCCGCTGCAATCCACCGGCGGGCAACAGGTAGTCGCGGTTATAGGAGGCAATCCAGACCAGCACCGCGCTGAGTATTGCGATCAAGCCGACGCGGTAATTGGCGGAGGTGAAACGGTCGGTAGCCATGAAGCTCAACAGCAATCCGAAAACGATGAGTGTCGACACCCCAGCCCAGGGCCGGTGCAAAAGCATCGGCTGCCAACGCCTGTAACTCGGCTGCACACTCCACATCGCCAACAGCACGCCAAGGCCCAGAGCGTCAGTACGAACCACCATCAGCAATATCGTGCGCGGCGCGAACAGTTGCACCGCGACCAGTACCAGCAACGCCCACACCAGATGTTTGCGGCATAGGAAAATCAGCAGCGGGAACAGCAGATAAAACTGCTCCTCCAGCGACAGGCTCCAGTATACGAAACTGCTGCCGTACTCGTAATGAAGGAGGCTGTCGGCAAAACGGAAATTGGCGTACTGCAACACCCCCGCCAGCGTGGCCTGAAGGTTAGCGTGCAACGTGCCGAACGTGCCGGAGCGGTTAAGAAACACGCACACCAGCAGCGTCAGCGCCAGCCACAACCAGGCCGATGGCAACAGGCGAAATACCCGTCGCAGCCAGAAATTGCGTGTCTGCTCCCAGTATTCCTGACGCGTGGTGCAGCCTTGCAGCGCCGGGATCAGGTTGCGGGCAATCACGAAGCCGGAAATGGCGAAAAACAGATCGACCCCCCACCACGGCTGCCCCCACGCATGGATTTTTTCAAGCAACGGTACAGGATCAGTGAACAGGTTGCCTCGCATGTGATGGAACAGTACGCCAAGCACCGCGATGGCCCGCAATACTTCGATATCCATGATTCGTTTGCTGCTCATGGCAAACCTCCATCAGTCAGAGGCTTGCGCGCGATGATCACCTGACTCTTGGGCATGAAACGGTCAAGCATCTGTTTGATCACCAATCCGTCAGGCTGCGTCAGCAAGTCTTGCCAGGTTCGGGCCCAGCTCTCCATCAGCGGTGGATACGGCGCATGGATGCGATCACGCACTGCACCGCTCAGATCCCGCCCGGCGGCGCGTTCACTGGCCCAGAAGAAGATCATGCCCATCACCCAGAAAAATCCGGTGGCCTGACGATGCTCGATCACAAGGCCCGCGCCCTCCACCAGCGCGGCAAAACGCTGCGCGGTGAAAATCTGCACATGGTTGGGTGACTGGTAATAACTGGCGGGGGCAATGCCTTGTTGCAAATGCTCGCCAACCGGCGCCGGCACGCTGAGCAGATACAGCGCGCCGGGGCGGCCCATGCGCACCAGTTCGGCCATGAACGGCTCAGGCTGCTCGATATGTTCAAGCACCTCCATGCACACCACTTTGCT
The DNA here is from genome assembly GCF_019947515.1 of Pseudomonas sp. A-B-19. Taxonomy (NCBI): domain Bacteria; kingdom Pseudomonadati; phylum Pseudomonadota; class Gammaproteobacteria; order Pseudomonadales; family Pseudomonadaceae; genus Pseudomonas; species Pseudomonas sp. A-B-19. The sequence goes on along the minus strand of NZ_JAGYGN010000016.1, from coordinate 13,210 downwards.
CGCACAGCCGTCGGCCAGCGGTAATGGCAAGCTGTTGCTGACCAGCCCCAGATTCGGCTTGGCGGATTGCGCATCTACTTGCCTGCCGAGGTCGCGCACCTTGTCGTGCTCGCTGTCGGTGAAGATCACCGATGCGCCCTGGCGTACGGCAAACAAGGTCGCTGCGCCTTCGCCACAACCGACATCGAGCAAGGTGTCGTCCTCGGTGATGGCAAAGCCCTTGAGCAGTTCGCCGCTCTCGTTGAGAAACCAGCCATCCAGCACAGCGTCGTGCAGGCCGACATCCCGGGGCGAAAGGTTCGCCGGCAACGGTTCAGGCACAGGTATCGGTACGGGAGCCGGTGCGGGTTGCGGGGCGGGCAGCAAGCGTCTCAGTATCCGGCGGATCATGCTCCCGAAGCCTCGATGGCAGACTCGGCGCGACGCTCGAACAGCCGCTCGAAAAAACTCTGCAAGCGCTGTTCAGCCACGGCCTGGCTGCAAAACGCTTGCAAGCTGGCCACGGCCTGCACCGACATCTGCGCATAACGCTGCGGATCGTTTTTGGTCACTTCATAACTCGCCCGATAGGCTGTACACACTGACGTCCAGTTGGTCGCGTAACGCAGCGTACGGTAGGCCCCGCGCGGATCGTGCGGCCAGGCAGTAAGTTCGTCCGTGGACTCGATCAGGAACGCGTTGTCAGCACTCAGATAGTCGATCATCGCCGTCGTCAATGGCGCCACCGCCGGTTTGCCGCAGGACATGAACTCCATCAAAGGCAGGCACTGGCCTTCGCCGTAGGACGTATTGACCACATAGCGCGTCGCCTGTACCAGCCGCTCGTAGTCCGCGTCTGCGAGGTAACCGTAGATCAACACAATGCGGCAGCGGTAGGTCTGGTTTTTGTACAAGTGATGAAGGATGTCGCTGAGCGCCTCTTCAGCATCGTGATGGGTGAGTTTCAGCACCAGTGTTGCGTCTTCAATCTCACGGAACGTTGCGCAAAAGGCGCTGATCATGTCTTCCCAGTTTTTGCGTCCGTCGCTGGGATTGAACACAGAGGTGTAAACCACACCCTCGAGCAACAACTCTTGCTCGATGACCGGCGCCTGGAAGTCGAACCCCGTGTTACTGCCCACATCCGCGGATGCGAAGGCATTCAAGTCGAGCTGTCGACTATCGGCCACCAGGCCTTTGATCTTCAATCGCACGGAATCCGTCGGTGCCTGCCCTCTCAGTTGTTCACCGCGAGCCGCAAATCGGTCCCACACTGGCGCCGGTACCGCGACAATCGGGTAATCGGCGCCCATTGCCTCGTACACCGAGTTGACCGTGTAGCCGGAATGGGTAATCGCTGCCCCGCAGGCATTGAGCACTGTGCGCCAGTCGTTGCGCGGTTCGCCGGCAAACGGCTCATCAGGGATGGTGCTGAACTCCCAGGCGAACACCGGCAGGGTTGGGCAGGCCAGGTGCACAGGCGTACGATGCGGTGGCGAGAACGACAGGAACACGCAGGGCTCGCCACGGGCCAGGCATTGCGCGTACAGCGCATCGACTTCACGTTCCGGGTCAATCACTTCGATCACCCGCCCGAGGCGCTCAAGCACCGGACGATATTCCTTGAGCACGAAGAAATAGCTGTACTCCGAGCGGCCCAGATTCTGGGCAATGGTGTGCCGGTTGGTTTCCGAATGGATGATGATCAGCATGAGGCGTTATCCGTCACCGGGGCGGTATTACCGGCTTGTGGCACAAGCCCGAAAAAGTCGGCCATGCGCTGCTGCAGCGCGGGGGTCGCGCAGTAATCGTGCATGCGTTCGACAGCGGCAGCGGACATGCGCCGGTACTCCTGCGGCTGGGTCCTGGCCATCCGGTAGCTGTTTTCATAGGCGCTTTTCAGCGACCCCCAGTCCGGCCGATGGCGCAACGTGCGAAAGAGAATGCGGGTGTCTTGAGGCCAGGTGGTCAGCTCTTCGCTGGACTTGACCACGAACGCCACCGAGTCGTCGATATAGTCTTGCATCGCCGTGTGATCGGGGGCGATCACCGGTTTGCCGCAGGCCATGAATTCCATCAGCGGCAGACACAGGCCTTCGCAGTGCGAGGCGTTGACATAGAAACTGGCGCCCTTGTAAAGCTGCGCGTATTGCTGATCATCCAGATAACCGTGGACCATCACCACCCGACAGGCAAACGGTGCCAGTTGCGCCAGCGGGGTCATCAAATGGCCGTAGCAGATTGCCAGATCGCGCTGGGTGATTTTCAGCACCAGCGTAGCGTCGGGGGTATCACGGAACGCCCAGCAGAAAGCGGTAAGAATCTGAAGCCAGTTCTTGCGCCCATCCGTGGGGTTCAGAACGGCAACGTAGACCACGCCGTCGACGGTGGTTTCAACCACTGAAGAAGTGTCCGGCAGGTCCCGCGGAGGCGGCTCGGCCACCACCGGTACCGCCTGCGGGCCGGCGATATCGGGCAGTCGCTGGCCGAGCCAGTCGTGCACTTTGTCCGGCAGCAGATCCCGAACCCCTTCCCAGTACCAGTTGTGCAGAAACTTCACCCGTGGCACCGGCTCCGCTTGCTCGCGACCCAGATCCAGCGCCCACAGACGCAGGTAGTGGCGGGCAATGACGTAACGTCGCTTCAGGGTCAGCGGCGGCGGTCTCGATGCTTCGAGTTCGGCTTCCTGTTCCGGCGTCGGTGGTTTTGGCAACAGGTTATCGGGGCTCAGGCTCAACTGGCGTGAATCGAAGATGCAGCCTTTGACGGTCAGGGTCACGCCGGCATTGACCGGCGCACTGACGTGCTGCTCACGAATTGCCGCGAAGTTTTCCCACAACGGCGTCGGCAACACCAGCACCGGGAAGTCCTCCCCCATGGCCCGACGAATCGCCCGGGCCGTGTGACTGGAGAGCGTGATCACCCGGCCCTGCCGCGCCAGCATTTGCGTCCAGTCCTGGCGCGGGTCGTTATCCCATTGTTCATCGGGAATCGAATCGAACTCCCAGGCCACCACGCAGATCGTCGGGCACGCAAGGTCGTTCGGGGTTTTCTGCGGCGGGGCGAACGACAGGAACAGGCTGTCTTCGCCGGCGGCCAATAACTGTCTGTAGAGCGGATCGACCTCGGCGGTGGAGGACACCACATGCACTCGTCCAAGGCTCTCGAGCACCGGGCGATAGGCCTTGAGCACGAAGTAGTAACTGTACTCGGGACGGCCGAGACTCTGGCTGATGGAGCTGTCGTTGACGTCGGAGTAAAGAATGAAATTCATGGCATCCCACGGTGACGCCGCCATCCCGGCGGCCTCACGCTATGACGGGGAGAACACGGTTCGAGTCAGTGTTACTGGCACTCGTCCATCGTCCTGCTGCCCGTCTTCGTTCTTGTTTTAGTGGTCAGTTTCTCGCAGTTTCGAAGCGACGCTGGCGAACCCCGGATAATCGTGACCAGGGGCATTCTAAACACATCCATCGAGGGTTCGTGAACCGCCCGGCGAGAATAAATCGGGCTACGCTGAGGAGAACTTATCAGTCACTTTTGGACTTGTTGAAATTGCAGAGCAAATGGCACAGATTGGCTACCAAACAACTACAACAAACATTTCACCTGTCTTTCGAGCGATCATATCGACTCGTGAAACCTTTCCATGAAGACCGTGGAAACTGGATGAAATGCATGACCAAGGGGTCGCTGTTTGAAAAAGCGTCTGTTTGTCACGGGGCTGACCGGATTCGTCGGACAACACGTCCAATTGCGATTGCAGGCTGATGCCTCGGAATGGGAAATTCTGGTGGCGCCTGACCGCTACGATCTCGCCGCGCCGGACAGCCTCGAAAGCCTGTGGCCGCAAATGCCTGATGCGGTGATTCACCTGGCCGGCCAGACTTTCGTCCCGGAGGCCTTTCGTGATCCGGCGCGCACCCTGAGCATCAACCTGCTGGGCACCCTGAACCTGCTGCAAGCCCTCAAGGCGCGCGGCTTCACCGGCACATTTCTGTACGTCAGTTCCGGTGATGTCTATGGCCAGGTTACCGAAGAGCATCTGCCCATCACTGAATTGCAGCCACCCTGCCCGCGCAATCCCTATGCCGTGAGCAAACTGTCGGCAGAGTTCCTGAGTTTGCAATGGGGCCTGAGCGAAGGCTGGCCGGTACTGGTCGCCCGCCCGTTCAACCACATCGGCACAGGGCAGAAAGACAGCTTCGCCATCGCCAGCGCCGCCCGTCAGATCTGCCGGATCAGGCAAGGCCTGCAAGGGCCACGACTGGAGGTCGGGGACATCGATGTCACACGCGATTTCCTTGATGTCGCGGACGTGGTCTCGGCCTACCTGGCCTTGCTGGAGAAAGGCACACCGGGGCAGGTCTACAACATTTGCTCGGGGCGCGAGCAGAGCATTCGCAGTTTGATCGAGCAAATGGCAGGTATTGCCGAGGTCGACCTGCAATTGGTCCAGGACCCCGCGCGACTTCGCCGCGCGGATCAGCGCCGGGTGTGTGGCAGCCCTGCCAGGCTGATGCAGACCACCGAATGGAAGCCTGAAATCACAACACAACAATCCCTGCGGGCGATCCTGTCCGACTGGGAGAAGCGAGTACGACAAGAATGACTAAAAGTGCATTGATCACAGGTATCACCGGCCAGGATGGCGCGTATCTGGCCAAACTGCTGCTCGACAAGGGCTACAAAGTCCACGGCCTGGTGGCGCGTCGCAGCAGCGACTCGCGCTGGCGCCTGCGTGAGATGGGCATCGAGGCGGACATCGTCTACCTGGACGGCGACATGGCCGATGCCTGTTCAGTGCAGCGCGCAGTGATCAAGTCGGCGCCGGACGAGGTCTATAACCTCGCCGCGCAAAGCTTTGTCGCGGCCTCCTGGGATCAACCGGTGACCACCGGCATCGTCGACGGTCTGGGCGTTACCCACCTGCTCGAAGCGATTCGTCAGTTCAGCCCGCACACGCGTTTTTACCAAGCGTCCACCAGCGAAATGTTCGGCCTGATCCAGGCCGAACAGCAGGACGAGAACACGCCGTTCTATCCGCGCAGCCCGTATGGCGTAGCCAAGTTGTACGGCCACTGGATCACCGTGAACTACCGCGAGAGCTTCAACCTGCACGCCAGCAGCGGCATCCTGTTCAACCATGAATCACCGCTGCGCGGCATCGAGTTCGTCACACGCAAAGTCACCGACGCCGCCGCCCGGATCAAGCAGGGCAAGCAGCATGAACTGCGTCTGGGCAACATCGACGCCAAACGCGACTGGGGCTTTGCCGGAGATTACGTCGAAGCCATGTGGCTGATGCTGCAACAGGACAAACCCGACGACTTCGTGGTGGCCACCGGCGTGACCACCACCGTGCGCGAGATGTGCCGGATCGCCTTCGATCATGTGGGCCTGAACTACCGCGACTATGTGAAGATCGACCCGGCGTTCTTCCGCCCGGCCGAAGTGGAAGTGCTGCTCGGCAACTCGGCCAAGGCCCAGCGTGTGCTGGGCTGGAAACCCAAAACCGATCTGGATGCCTTGATCCGCATGATGATGGATGCGGACATGAAACGCGTCGCCAAGGAGTAGGCCATGCTGATTCCCGTGATTCTCTCCGGCGGTGCCGGGACCAGGTTGTGGCCGGTGTCCCGTGAGGGCCATCCCAAACCCTTCATGGCCTTGCCCGACGGCCAGTCGCTGCTGGGCAAGACCTATCGGCGGGCCGCGGACCTGCTCGACGGCTGGGGCGATATCGTCACAGTGACCAACCGCGAGTACTACTTCCAGAGCAAGGATCACTTTCGGGACGCGCACCTTGGCCGACATCGCGGGCACTTCCTGCTGGAGCCGACGGGTCGCAATACGGCGCCGGCCATTGCCGCCGCCGCCCTCTCCCTGCAGGCCCTGCATGGCGACGACGCGATCATGCTGGTGATGCCCGCCGACCACTTGATCGTCAATGTCGACGCACTGAAGGACGCGGTCGAGCATGCCGTGACATTGGCCAGGCGTGGTCATCTGGTGACCTTCGGGGTGGTGCCGACCGCTCCGGAAACCGGTTTTGGCTACATTGAAGCCGGCACATCACTGGACGATAAGGGCGCTGCCAGCGTGCGGCGCTTCGTCGAAAAACCAGACCTGCAAACCGCGACGCATTATCTGGAAAGCGGCAACTTCCTGTGGAACTCCGGGATGTTCTGCTTCTCGGTCGCCACCCTGCTGGCCGAGCTGAAAACCCATGCTCCCGACCTGCTGGAGCAGACGCAGAGCTGCATGGCCGCCAGCGCTCCCGTGGAAAACGCCGGGGATGTACAACAGGAACTGTCACCGACCCTGTTTGGCGAAATCATGGATATTTCCATCGACTACGCATTGATGGAGCGCTCCGACAAGGTGGTGGTCGTGCCGGCCCGTTTCGACTGGAGCGATATCGGCTCCTGGGGTGCGGTGGCCGCGCTGGTACCGGCGGATGCGCAGAACAACCGCGCCGTCGGCGAGTCGATATTCATCGACAGCCACAACAATTTCGTCCAGAGCGATAACCGTCTGGTGGCGACCGTGGGCGTGGATAACCTGATCATCGTCGACACCGCCGACGCGGTGCTGGTGGCCCACGCCGACCGCGCCCAGGATGTGCGCCGGGTGGCCAGGCAGCTCAAGGAAAAAGAGCACGAAGCCTATCGCCTGCACCGTACGGTCAGCCGGCCATGGGGCACCTACACCGTGCTCGAGGAAGGCCCGCGCTTCAAGATCAAACGCATCGTGGTCAAGCCCGGCGCCAAGTTGTCGTTGCAGATGCACCACCATCGCAATGAACACTGGGTGGTGGTCGAAGGCATGGCCAAGGTCACCAACAACGGCACCGGCACGCACCTGGTGGCCAAGAACGAATCGACCTTCATTGCTGCCGGGCACAAGCATCGCCTGGAGAATCCCGGCGTGATCGATCTGGTGATCATCGAGGTGCAAAGCGGCGAATACCTGGGAGAGGACGACATTGTCCGCTTCGAAGATCAATACGGCAGGACGGTTTGAATGCTGCTTTCCCTTTACCGCACGCTGGGCAGCTATCGAGGGTTCATTCTCGGTAGCGTCCAGCGAGAATTTCAGGCGCGTTATCGCAATTCGTTGTTCGGTGCCCTGTGGACCGTGCTCAATCCGCTGTCGATGATCATTGTCTACACCGTGATTTTTTCCCACATCATGCGCGCGCGTTTGCCAGGGGTAGATGACGGCATGGCCTACAGCATCTACCTCTGCGCCGGGTTGCTGACCTGGGGCTTGTTCGCAGAGATCACGGTGCGCAGCCAGAACATGTTTCTGGATAACGCCAATCTGCTGAAAAAAATCAGCTTTCCACGGATCTGCCTGCCGGTGATCGTGCTGTTGAATGCCGGGATCAACTTCGCAATCATCATCGGCCTGTTCCTCGGCTTTCTGTTGATCACCGGTCGCCTGCCGGGCCTGGCGCTGTTGGCGCTCATTCCTCTGCTGGCGTTACAGGTGATGTTCTGTGCCGGGTTGGGGATCATTCTTGGCGTACTGAATGTGTTTTTTCGCGATGTCGGGCAGTTTTTCGCCATCTGCCTGCAATTCTGGTTCTGGCTGACGCCAATCGTTTACCCGATGAGCATCCTGCCCGACTGGGTGCAGCGCTTGCTGCAACTCAACCCCCTGACCAACCTGATCACCAGCTACCAGAACATCTTCCTGTACGGCGCATGGCCCGTCTGGAGTTCGCTGCTGCCGATCATGGTCGCCAGCGTATTGCTCTTCGTCATTGGCCTGCGGCTGTTCCGGCAGAGGGTCGGTGAAATGGTGGATGAACTCTGATGGGGCACATACGCGTCACCGGACTGGGCAAGGCCTATAAACAATACCCTACCCGCTGGAGCCGACTGGCCGAGTGGCTGATCCCGTTTTCGCCGATCCGTCATCGCCAGCATTGGGTGCTGCAAGACGTGACCTTCCAGATTGCCCCCGGAGAATCGGTGGGCATCGTCGGGGTCAACGGCGCCGGCAAGAGCACCTTGTTGAAGATGATCACCGGCACCACCCAACCCACCTGCGGCACCATTGAGCTGGAAGGCCGCGTCGCTGCCCTGCTGGAATTGGGCATGGGTTTTCATGCGGACTTTACCGGCCGGCAGAATGCGGTCATGGCCGGGCAACTACTGGGCATGCAGGTCGAAGAAATAGAAGCGTTGATGCCGCAAATCGAACGTTTCGCGGAAATAGGCGACGCCATCGACCACCCGGTGCGCACCTATTCCAGCGGTATGCAAATGCGCCTGGCGTTCAGCGTGGCCACCGCGCGGCGCCCGGACATTCTGATCGTCGACGAAGCACTGTCGGTGGGCGACGCCTACTTTCAGCACAAAAGTTTCGACCGCATCCGCAGCTTTCGCAAAGCCGGCACCACGCTGTTGATCGTCTCCCATGACCGCTCGGCGATTCAGTCGATCTGCGACTCGGCGATCCTCCTGGAAAACGGCCACATGGCCATGCACGACACCCCCGAAACCGTCATGGATTACTACAACGCCCTGCTCGCCGAGCGCGAAGGACAGACCGTGCGCCAGGAGGCCCTCGCTGGCGGCCAGGTCAGTACCATTTCGGGAACGGGTGAAGCCAGGATTCTGAGCGTGCGCCTGCTCGACCAACAGGAACGCTCCATCGACGCCGCCGAAGTCGGCCAGCCGGTCGTGCTGGAGGTGAATGTCGAGGTTCGCCAGGACATCGAACGGCTGGTACTGGGCTTCATGATCAAGGATCGCCTGGGCCAGGCGATGTATGGCATCAACACCCATCGCCAGGATCAGGCACTGACCGATCTGCAGGCTGGCGAGCGCGTGAGTTATCGCTTTGCGTTCGTCATGGGGCTGGGCAAGGGTAACTATTCCGTAGCGTTGAGCTTGTCACGCCTGGATTCGCACCTGGACCGCAACTTCGAATGGCGCGATTACGGATTGGTGTTCCATGTGATCAACAACCGCCAGGAAGATTTTGTCGGCTGCTCGTGGCTGGCCGCGAAGACCACCGTCACGCGCTCGAGCGCGCCGGTCACCTCGGGGAGCACGCCATGACGCGTCTTTTGGTGGAATGCACGCACGTATTCCAGCACCCCAAGGTCAATTCGGGCATCCAGCGGGTGGTGCGCAACGTCGTCAACCAGCTACCGGAATCGGTCGACGGTGTTGAATGCATCCCGGTTGTGATGCTCAAGGGCAAGCTCTATCGGGTATTGAAACTCGGCGCGCTGAACATTCCGTTTTTCGATCCGTTGATGACGTTCGGCGGGCGCCTTGGCCGGCTGGCACATCGTTTCTGGCAATGGCACCAGCGGCTCGATAAACACCTGGCATCACGGCTCGCCCGGCGCGTGGCATACGTGGCCTATCGACTGACAGCGCTGACCTGCTTCAGCGTGCCGCTGCGCCTGATCGACCAGCTCGATCAGTATCAACTGCCCAAACGTTGTACGCCGTTGCAACACCAACCGGGGGATCAACTGGTGCTGCTGGACTCGTCCTGGCACACCGACTTTTTCCCGTTTGTCGAACAGCTCAAACGTGAAGACGTGGGTATCGTTTCAGTCATCTACGATTTGATTCCCCTGACTCACCCGCAATTCTACGACTCACGGCTGGTGCAGGTGTTCAACGAGTGGTTCGACTGGGTCACCCAAACCGCCGATGGCTACGTGGCGATTTCCGCCACGGTGCGTGACCAGGTGCGTGAGGAAGTTCAGCGCCGTCTGGGCTGCGCCAAGGCCACCGGGTTGTGGTTCGATTATTTCCACCTGGGCTCCGAACTCGATCTGAGGGAAGTCGACGCCGCCGTGGAACCGCGTCTTGCCCGGCTGTTCGCGACATCGGAACCGGTGTTTTTGATGGTCAGTACCATCGAGCCGCGCAAGAACCACGCCTACCTGCTGGACGCCTTCGAACGAGCCTGGGCGGCAGGCTCCAAGGCCCGGCTGTGCATTGCCGGGCGGGTTGGCTGGAAGTGCGACGCGCTGCTGGCCCGGGTCCGTAATCACCCGCAGCTGAATCAACGACTGTTCATGTTCAATGACCTGAGCGACACCAGCCTCGAACATGCCTACACCCACGCCAGCTCACTGGTGTTTCCGTCTTTCGTGGAAGGCTTCGGCCTGCCCCTGGTAGAAGCCATGCAGCGTGGGCTGCCGGCCATGGGCAGCGACATCGCGGTCTTTCGCGAAATCGGCGGCGAGTTCATGGCGTACTTCGATCTGGCAGAGCCACAAAGCCTGGCTGATCTGGTCATCGGTTTCGAGAGCAGCGGTCAATTCCCGGCCACTCGCGACGTCGCGCACTGGCACTGGATCGGCTGGCGTGAAGCCAGTGCGCAACTGGCTTCACGCACCCTGCGCAATCTCCCGGATGTGCCGCTCGAACAAGAGAAGCAACATGCGCATTGCCCTTAACGCCCGCATCCTCCAGGCGCCGCGCACCGGCATCGGCCACTACGTCGCCGAACTGGCGAATGCCCTGGCGGGTGAACCGGATATTGAACTGGCGCTGTTTCATGGCTGGGGCTGGAGTGATGTGCTGCCGCAAGCGGCCATGCCCGGTTATTCCCGACTGACGCCCTTGCTGCGGCAGATTCCGGGGGCCTATCAGGCCCGACGGTGGCTGGAGCAGAAACGCTTCGATCAGGGCCGCACGCAAGCCATCGACCTCTACCACGAACCGAGTTTGTGGCCGCTGTCGTTCGACGGTCCGACCGTCATCACCCTGCATGACCTGACTCACCTGCACTATCCTGAAACGCAGCCACCAGCGCGCTTGCGAGAAATCGAACGGCGCGTGGCCGACGGCGTGCGACAGGCAAGCCTGATTCTGACCGACTCGCAGTTCATTGCTGACGAAGCCCAGGCACATTTCGGGTTACCGGCCGAGCGATTTGTCGTCGCCCCGCTCGGTGTAGCCGCGCGTTTTCACCCGCGGTCCCCCGAGACTATCGACACCGTACTCAAGACCCATGGCGTCGAAGCGCGGGAATACTTCCTCTGTGTCGGCACCCTGGAACCGCGCAAGAATCTGTCCCTGGCCCTGCGCGCCCACGCCCGATTGCCGGAATCGCTCCGTCAGCGTTTTCCTTTGCTGATCGTCGGCATGGCCGGCTGGCAGCACGAGCAGTTCAGCGAAGAATTGCACCAGGCCCTGGCCAGCGGTCATGTCTGTTTGCTGGGCTATCTGCCTGACGAGCACGTTGCACAACTGTTGGCCGGCGCCCGGGCATTGATTTTTCCGTCGCTTTACGAAGGTTTTGGCCTGCCGGTGCTGGAGGCCATGGCCTGCGGCACGCCGGTCATTCTGACCAGGCGTTCGGCCATGCCCGAAGTGGCAGGTTCTGCAGGTAACTATGTTGAACCGGATGAAACCGACGGTTTGTGTGATGCGATGAGTCGTCTGATCGAGGATCCAGCGCATTGGCAGGCATGCCGGGAAGACGGATTGCTACAGGCAAGGCTTTTTTCCTGGGAACGCTGCGCGCAAGTCACGGCCAGCGCTTATCGCCAGGCAATGGGAGGTTGAATGCGAGTTCTTCATTTTTTCAAGACGTACCTGCCTGACTCGGTCGGCGGGATCGAACAAGTGATTTTCCAGTTGTGCGAAAGCGGTGCCCTGCACGGTGTTGAAGGCAAGGTACTGACACTCAGTGCCGATCCGACAACGCCGGTGGTACAGCTCGGTCATCATGAAGTCCATCGGGCCAAACTCGACATTCAGTTCGCCTCCACAGGGTTTTCCTGGAGCGTCTTCAAACAGTTTCGCGAGTTGGCAGCCGAAGCCGACGTGGTCAATTACCACTTTCCCTGGCCGTTCATGGACCTGGTGCATTTCGCCAGCGGCCTGAACAAACCCAGCGTGGTGACGTACCACTCGGACATCATCCGCCAGAAAAACCTGCTCAAACTTTACCGGCCGCTGATGAATCGCTTTCTGCACAGCGCCGACCGGATCGTCGCTGCATCGCCCAATTACCTGCACACCAGTGATGTGCTGCAACAGTTTCAGCACAAGACCCGAGTGATTCCCTATGGGCTGAACAAGGCAGGTTACCCGCAGCCGGACAGCAATCGAACGGCCCACTGGCGGCAAAAGCTCGGCGACAAGTTTTTTCTGTTTGTCGGTGTGATGCGCTACTACAAAGGTTTGCACATCCTGCTCGACGCCCTGAAGAACCTGGATTACCCGACAGTGATTGTCGGTGCCGGCCCACTGGAAGCAGAGCTGCATGCCCAGGCGAGCGCCCTGGGTTTACGCAATGTTCACTTCCTCGGGCGTCTGGGGGACGAGGACAAGGTAGCGCTACTGCAACTGAGCTACGCCATCGTGTTCCCGTCGCACCTGCGCTCCGAAGCCTTCGGCATTTCGCTGCTTGAAGGCGCGATGTATGGCAAACCGATGATCTCCAGTGAGATTGGCACTGGCACCAGCTACATCAACATCCATGACGAGACCGGGCTGGTGGTGCCGCCGAGCAATCCATTGGCGTTCCGTGAGGCGATGCGCACGCTGTGGGAAAACCCGGTGCTGGCGGCGCAAATGGGCGAGAAGGCGCAGGCCCGTTATCAAAATCTGTTTACGGCAGACGAAATGGGTCGCAAATGGACGGCCTTGTATGAGGAACTGCTGGAGGAAAAAGCCCTCGCCTACGCATGAGCATCCATGATGCCGGTGTAGGAGCTCGCTCGCGATGGTCGTCAACGCTGACGCTGGCTGCCTGGGGCCACCAGGGGGGTCCTGGCGTTGTTCGCGAGCGAGCTCGCTCCACAGGGACCGGAAAAACAAAACCCCTACCTGCATGCGCAGATAGGGGTTTTGGAATTTAATCTTGACGATGACCTACTCTCACATGGGGAAACCCCACACTACCATCGGCGATGCATCGTTTCACTGCTGAGTTCGGGATGGGATCAGGTGGTTCCAATGCTCTATGGTCGTCAAGAAATTCGGGTACCGAAACGTCTTTCGACGGTTCAGCAAATTGGGTATGTGACAGCTTTCGGTGTTTTGTGAGCGTCGAACTTTCGGTTCATTGCGTCTTCACACACCGCAATCTGATGCTTCTTTCGAAGTAGGCAGATTGCTTGGGTGTTATATGGTCAAGCCTCACGGGCAATTAGTATTGGTTAGCTCAACGCCTCACAGCGCTTACACACCCAACCTATCAACGTCGTAGTCTTCGACGGCCCTTCAGGGGACTC